>JAYTHS010000108.1:0-5749 GCA_043732345.1 Frankiales bacterium
GGTTGCTGCGCCAGACGACCCGTTGATCCCTCTCGCGCACCCGAGCAACCCCGTCACATCACCGCCAGCATGTAACCCATCGATGCCGCCACCGCGGCCAGGCCGGCGCGGGTGCCCGCCGTGCGGCAGCCCGAGAGCTGTTCTGCGCCGTGCGGCAGGGACCGGCCCACCGGCACGGCCGCCGCGCCGGGGCCGGTGCTCCACGGAACCGTCGCCGCGGCCAGGGCTTTGGCTCCGGCCCGGGCCCGTCCGCCGACGGCGGGGGGGAACCACCGGCCCCGCGCGCAGGCCAGCACCTGAACGCCCAGGTAAGCCAGGACCACCCCGGTCGCCAGGGAAGTGCGTTCCAGCGCCGGGAGCACCATGAAGACCATGGCCAGCAGGTCGAGCATGCCGCCCCACCACAGCAGGTCGAGCAAGCCCTCCGGGCGACGCACGACCGCGATGACCGCCGAGAGGGCGAGCAGCACAAACACGACCAGCAGGGCCTGGTTCACCGCCGCTGCCCGGGTGCGGTCCACGACGTACATCAACGCCATGCCGACCGCCATCGTCGTGTGCCCGGTGTGCCACCAGCGCGCCCGGCCCTTCGCCCGGCGGGCGTGCTGCAGGTGCAGTGCGGCCGCACCGAGCAGCACGGCGACCCAGAGGACGCGCACCCACCCGGGCAGCGCCGACGTGCTCGTCGACGCTGCCCCGCCCATCGGACCCATCCAGAGCCTCCGCCTGCTCCGGCTCTGCTCAGCTGTCCCGGGATTCCGCCTGGGCCTCCGCACGCTCCGCTGCGGCCACGTCGACCACCCCACCCCGGGAGCGCACCACGGCGTACCACAGCGCCGCGCCGACCAGGACGGCCAGGAAGATCCACGGCAACGCGCTGTAGGGCGCTGCCGGTACCGGGTAGACGTTGCGGAACAGCACGTACAGCATCCCCAGCGCCGCGAGCCCCCCGACCACCACCGCGGCACCGATGGGGGACGCGGTGCGGCGCAGGTGCACCGCGATGCCGAGGCTGATGAGGATGTAGGCCACCATGTAGCCGTAGGTGCCGATCGTGCCCGCGTAGGCGAACACGTTGACCACCTCGACCCCGGACACCGTCATCACCACCGCGATGAGGCCGCACAGCCCGCTCAGCAGCCCGATGGCCAGGTGCGGGGTCTGCCGGATCGGATGGGCGACGGCCAGCGAGCGGTGCAGCAGCGGGGTGTCGCCCATCGCGAACACCAGCCGGCTGGCGGCGTTGAGCGAGCCGGTGACACACGCGAAGAACGACGCCGCCGCCCCGAGGTCGACGAGGTAGCCCAGTGGGTGGACGCCTCCGGTGTCGGCGAGGTCGTTGAGCGGCGCGGAGCTGGCGGTGATGGCGTCCCCGCTGCCGAACCCGACGAGCTGCGCGTAGGCCGACACCAGGTACAGGACCGCGGCGATGAGTGCGCTGCCGAGCACGGCGCGGGGGATGGTGCGCTGCGGGTCGCGCGCCTCGGTGCTCATGCACGCCGCGGACTCGAAGCCGACGTAGCCGAGGATCGCCAGCACCATGCCGCCGGTGATGCCGTCTACGCCGAGCCCGGCCGGGTGCAGCGGCGCCGAGGGGAGGCCGAACTTCACCAGGACGGCTACCACGACGACGAGGATCGCGGTGATGGACACCAGCTCCAGCGCCACGCCCACGCGTGTGGACAGTTGGACGCCTCGGATCATCGCGTGGGCGGCGAGGACGGCGACCAGGACCTCCAGCAGCGCCGCCACCGCCGTGCTCGCCGTGCCCGGCACCCCGGCGAGCTCGAGCAGCGGCGTCGCGTAGATCGTGAAGCCGGCGATGGACGAGATCGCAATGAACGCGTAGCCGAAGACGAGGCCGACGGCACCGAGGAAGCCCGCGCCGGGCCCGAACGCCGAGGTGATGTGGCTCAGCAGTGTTCCCCCACCGTGGCTCCGGGTGAACTGGGCAATGCACCAGCCGACCATCAGCAGGATGACGGTGGAGGCGAGGTAGGAGTACAGGATGGCATCGCCCGCCCCGATCGCGACGAGCGCCGGGCCCGTAGCCATGACAGCGCTGGGGGCGATGCCGGCCACGGACTGCGCGAGCACCTCCGCCCCACCCATCGACGCGGCGGCGAGCCCTGTGCGGGGCTGCGCTGTAGGTGTCAACTCCGAGGTGGACATCAGGCGACGCTCCCGTCGGTGCCGGTCGCGACACCCGCGTGGCCGTGACCGGCGCAGCCGCAGTGCCCCGGTGGGCAGTGGCAGGAGGTCGCCGCAGGGAGGTCGAGCATGGGGTTTCCGTCGAAGAAGCCGAACGGCTTCATGTGGAACCCGACCGAGGCCACCGGCATCACCGGCCAGTCCTCGGGCCGTGCGGTGTGGTGCGCGCCGACGGTGTACCAGAGCACGAGGTCCGCGTCGACGAGCGAGCGGTCACCCGCGGTGTAGGCGACGAGTCCGTCGGGCCCGCTGTTCTGCGCGATGTACTCCCCGGCGGCGTAGCGCTCGGCCCGTTCGTAGGGGGTGGCCCACAGCTGCTTGGTGGCGAACCCACCTCGGGCTGCCTGTTGGGACCCGTTCTGCCACAGCGGGAGCGTGTACGCGCCGGGCTCGATCTTGTAGGCGGGTGCACCCCCGAGGGCGGTCGTGGTGTCGGCGCTGGCCACCAGCCAGGCCCGCCCCCGCAACGAGTCGGGCAGCCGCTGCGCCTGCGACTCGCTGCGCAGCTGGGTCTTCACCGTCCGCCACGCATTGCCGTGCGGGTTGGTCGGGCCCGCGGGCTCCGCAGCGGCCTCCACCTCGAACAGGTTGTTGCGGTCGGAGTCCACTCGGGTGTCAAGCCGGATACTGAAGTAGTGCTCGTGGTTCGGCGCGTGGAGGCCGGGCGCGACGAGGGTGCCGAACTCGGGGGTCTCGCCCACGGGCAGCGCACCCACCGAGAGGACTCCGGTCAGCTTGATCTCCAGCTCGATCGAGCCGTCGAGGTAGAGGTGCCAGTAGAAGCCGTACTCGTAGTTGCCGACCGTCGCGATGAAGGAGATGACGAGGCGCCGGTTGCGGCGGACCTCGGGCCGCTCGGTGCGGAAGTCGGTGTGCTTCCAGCCGATCGAGGCGTCCTCCTCGTGCATGCACACCGCGTTGCCGATGCGGACGGGCTCGCCGTCCTGGTCGTTGACGTGGGCGTCGAAGTAGTGGATCTCGCCCAGGCAGTCGCAGCCCAGCTCGAGGGAGTTGGTCAGCCAGCCCAGCCCGTACTCACCCTCGTCGAAGACGTTCTTGAGCCGGTGCGTCGGGGCCGGGTCGCCGTAGGGGACGTACATCTCCGCCAGCGAGGCCCGGTGCAGCACGGACCGCAGCGTGCCCCGGTCGACGTAGCCGACGTCCTGCAGCACGAGGCCCTCACGCGGGGTGAAGCCCAGCCGCAGCCGCCATGGCCCCCACGCCACGGCGTGACCGTCGACGGTGAATGACGGACCCTCGGGCTGGGTGATGTCGATGGGCTTCATGGGCTCGCGCACCTTGGTGAAGGCTGGCACGTTGCCTGGCTCGGTCAGCAGCTCGGGCAGGTAGTTGCCCGGCTGCGGGGGCAGCGCCACCACCCCATGGTCCGCGACGTCGACGACCGTCATCGCATCGAGGTCCACGGTCACGATGAGGCCCTCGACCGGGCGGGCGTAGCCGTTGTCGTTCGGGCCGGAGCGCACGAACGTCAGTGGCCGGGCGAGGCGCCGCAGCGCGGCGTCGTCCTCGGGCCCGGTCCACCCCGACGACCACGGGTCGATCATCGCCAGAGCGAAGTCCTCGACCCCGCGCAGCCGCATGGCGGCCTGCCACTGCGGGTCAGCGCGGACCAATTCCTCGCAGGCCATGAACTCCTCGAACATCATCGGCGGCTGCACACCCTCGACCGTGCGCAGGCTGACGACCGCGCCCCGGGTCAGCGAGACGGTGGCCTCGTAGGTCTCCCGGCGAACCGGGTTGCGCAGCAGGACCGCGGCCTGCCGGTCCCAGGCGGTGCCGGGCGTCCACGCAAGAACCTCGGCCTTCGGCGGCTCGCACACCTCGACGAAGACGAAACGGGTGCCCTCAGGCAGCTCCGGCCGCAGCAGCGCGCTGGCGGCGGTGATCTCCTCCGGGAGCAGCGGCTCGAGGGGGTGGGCGACGGTCGGCAGCATCGTCGTGTGGACCCGTTCAGCAGCAAGTGTCACAGGGGCTCCAGCGGTCGTCGCAGGCCACCAGTCGGTGGATGTGCTGGAACGCTAGGAAGGCCGCGTTACGGCTGGCGAACCAAGTTTGTTAAGACCGGATCACCGTCCGGCGCTGCACCCAGGATCCGTCGGGGAGATCGGCGAAAACGGGCACCAGCAGTCCGAACACGTCGGCGAACGCCGCCACCATCGCAGCCTGTAGCGCTGCCGCGGACACCGCCCGACTCCCAGGCCGGACAGCGCGCGGGTGACCGTGGCCCCTACAACGGCAGTCGACCGGGAGCCGAGGCTGGACGCACCACTGGCCGTCGAGCGGATGCACATGTCTGTCGTGAAGCCGGCGGGTATCGGGTAGCGCCCGGGCGGGGCCGACAGCAGCGCGTGCAGCTCGGACCGACGGGTCAACGGCCACGAGGATGGCGTCAGTGAGGTCGGCGGCACTCATCAGCCGCACCGACGTCCCCGTCCCGGTCACCTGTTGGTGGTCCCGGTTACCGGGCACCATCCAATCCCGGGAGCAGGTGAACAGCCCGGCAGCACAGACGTCGGTAACCACGCGACCCCCTTCGATCGCGGCCGCCGCAGGCTCGGCTACCCAATGTCGGCTGCAGCGCCGGAGTCGGCGCGGACAGGGTGGGGAATGCGGCCCGAGGTACAGCCGATCCGCGCCCCGAGAGGTGCGGCATGCTGGGCTCATGGGCTTCCACATCACGGGCGACGCCGCGGCCGACGCGGTGCTCGACGCCTCTCCGTTTACTGTTCTCTTTGGAATGTTGCTCGACCACGACTCCCCCATCCGCTTGGTCGGCCCCGACCTCGCCGAACAGCACAACTGAAGGACCGCGGGCCGCCTCCACCTCGGCCTCGACGTCCTCGACCACTGACCGGCCAGTGACCGGCCAGCCAGGACACCAGCGACAAGGTCAAGACTCAGCCGCCGACTGTTCCAGCGTTCAGCGCATGAAAACGAAGATCACGCCGAAGCCGTTACACACCAACGGATGTGACCTCCATCCGTTGGTGTGTAACGGCTGGTTGCTTCACCTTCGCGGACGGGCCGAAGAGCCGATCTTTGGGGCGAGTACTGCCGTGTCTGCGATCGTGGGGCTCCCGCTGGACCGACTCAGCTGTCGTTGACGACACCAACCGGTCCGTAGGGGGCTCCCGCTGGTCGATCGGAGCGTGCCCTGGCCCTGCCCCCGTTCGGTGGACACGGGGTTGTGCGGCTTGCTACCGGAATGGTGTCTGCAGGGCTGGGAGTCCCCTCAGCGGGGCAGCGTGAAGCACTTGAGGTGGCCGTTGCCGTCGGGGTAGTACAGAGCGTCGTTGGTCACGATGGGGCTCTGCCAGTGCAGCTTGACGGTGCTGGACTCCGACCACAGAAGGCGACCCGTCGCGGGGTCCAAGGCCCGGGCCCCACTGTCGGTCAGGTAGAACACGACACCGCCAGCCACCACCGGGGACGTCCCGCCGGCGGGCACGGTCCAGGCCGGCACCAGCCGGGGCACACCGTTGGTGATCACCACCTGCACCCCGGACAGACCGTCGCC
>JAYTHS010000109.1:0-16734 GCA_043732345.1 Frankiales bacterium
AACTCGGGGCACAGGGCCTGGTGGTCGCACCAGCCGCAGAGCTTGCTGGCCCGGGGCGGGAAGTCGCGGGCCTGGGTGGCCCGGTCGATGGCGTCCCACAGGGCGACCACCTTGCGCTCGACGGCCAGCAGGTCGGCCTCGTCAGGGCTGTACGACAACACCTCTCGGTCCCCGAGGTAGAGGAGCTTGAGCTGGGTCACCAGGACCCCGCGGGTACGCCACAGCACCAGCGCGTAGAACTTCATCTGGAACAGCGCCTTGGCCTCGAACGCCTCGCCGGGGGACCGGCCGGTCTTGTAGTCCACGACCCGGATGCGTCCGTCGGGGGCCACGTCGAGGCGGTCGACGATGCCGCGCAGCTTGAGCCCATCGGGGAGCACGACCTCGACGAAGGCCTCCCGCTCGGCGGGCTCGAGCCGCTGCGGGTCCTCCATCGTGAAGTAGGCCTCGACCAGCGCCCGGGCCGACGTCATCCAGGTCGCCAGCTCGGCGTCGTCGGTGAACAGCCCGGCCACCTCCGGCTCGGCCTGCTGCAGGCGCTCCCACTCCGGGGCGAGCAGGGCGGCCGCCGCCTCCACGGTGCGCTCGGCCCGGGGGAGGTCGAACAGCCGCTCGAGGACGGCGTGCACGAGGGTCCCGCGCGTCGCTGCGGACGATGGCGCCTGCGAGAGCCGGTCGATCGTGCGGTAGCGGTACATCAGCGGGCAGGTCATGAAGTCGCCCGCTCGAGAGGGCGACAGCGACCCGACAACGGGGACGGGCAGGTCGACCGGCTGGGCCGGGACCAGCACCGGCGCCGGCAGGTCCAGGGCAGCTGCGTTGGTCATGGGAAGACGGTACGGCGGGGGTCCGACAGATCCCCGCCTCAAACGCCGACCTGTGGATGCCAGGCCGTCCCGGACAGCGACCGGACGTCGTACGGTCCGGGGCATGGTGATGGAGCGCAAGGGACGGGTCGCCCGCCAGACGCACGTCGGGCTGCCGCACGGGCTGGTGGAGGAGGAGCACGGCCGCGAGGCGTTCGCGGGGCCGGTCAGCCACCTCTACCGGACGGTGCCGCCGACGGCCTGGGTGGAGGTGGACGGGCCACTGCGCCCGCAGGCCTTCGACCTGACCGCGCTGCCGCCCGCCGACGAGCCCACCCTGGTGCTGGGCAACGCGGACCTGCGGGTGCGGGTGTCTCGTCGCAGCACCCCAACCTCCTGGGCCGTGCGCAACGGCGACGGGGACGAGGTCGTCTACGTCCACGAGGGGGCCGGGGTCCTGCAGACCGACTACGGCCCGCTGGACTGGGCAGCCGGGGACTACCTGGTGCTGCCGAAGGGGACGGCGCACCGCTGGGTGCCCGACGGGTCGCCGACCTTCCTGCTCCTGATCGAGTCCACCGCCCCGGTGACCGCTCCCGACTTCGGGCTGATGGGGCGCCACGCCGTCGTCGACCCCACGGTCCTGACGACCCCCGAGCCGTGGTCGCAGCCCCCGGCCGACTGGGCCGCGGACGCCGACGGCCGGTGGCGGCTCCGGGTCCAGCGCCGGCAGCGGTGGACGACGTTCAGCTACCTCCACAACCCCTTTACCGCCGTCGGCTGGTCGGGGGACCTCGCGCCGTACCGGCTGCACACCAGCGACATCCGGCCCGTGACGGCTCCTGGCTTCCACCTCCCCCCTAGCGTCCACACGACGTTCCGGTGCGGGGCGTTCGACATCGCGACGTTCGTCCCGCGGCCGTTCGAGACCGATCCGGAGGCGCTGCGGGTGCCGTTCTTCCACAACAACGTCGACAACGACGAGGTCCTCTTCTACAGCCGCGGGGACTTCTTCAGCCGCAAGGGGATCGGGCAGGGCTGGCTGACACTGCACCCGGCGGGCGTGCAGCACGGGCCCCAGCCGGGTGCCGCCGACGCCGCGGCGCGCAAGACCCACACCGACGAGGTCGCCGTCATGATCGAGTGCCGCGAGCCCCTGGAGGTCAGCGAGCAGGCGGCGGCCACCGAGGACCCCGCCTACACGACGTCGTGGGCGCGGGGCCTGGGGCTGCTCACCTGACTGGACAGCCTGCCGAGCCCCTCAACCGCGAGCACCACGGTCTGGCCGGGCTGGACCCAGCGGTCCAGGTCCAGCCCGCACCCGCCCCCGAAGGTGCCCGACCCGACGACGTCGGTGGGCCACAGGTCCTCGTCCTGCGAGGCCCAGGAAAGCATCTGCCCGAAGGTCCAGCGCCGGCCGGCCGTCGAGCCGCGAGACCAGACCTCCCCGTCGACCTCGGCCGTCATCGCGTGGTCGTCCTCGGGGTCCCACTCGTCCGGGGTGACCACCCAGGGGCCGAGCGAGGTCGCGAAGTCCTTGGCCTTCGCGGGGCCGAGCCAGCACGCCATCTCGTCGCGCTGGACGTCCCGGGCCGACCAGTCGTTCATGATCGTCCAGCCGAAGACGTGCTCCGCCGCCTGCTCCGGTGACAGGTCCCGCCCGCCGCGCCCGACGACCGCCGCCACCTCGCACTCGTAGTCCAGCTGGGTCGTGTACGACGGCCATGGGGCAGGCTCGTCCGGGCCCAGCACGGACCGGCGGTTGCCCTTGTAGAACACCGGGACCCGGTCCCACGGCTCGGGGACCCGGGCGCCGCGGCGGGCCGCGCCGAGCTCGACGTGCGACCGGAACGCCAGGAAGTCACGCAGGGAGTTCGGGGCCCGCAGGGGTGCCAGGTAGCGGACCTCCTCGGGTCGCAACCAGCCGGTGCCGTCGGCCGGCGCCGAGCGGACCAGCTCCGTGACGCGCTCCTGGGTGGCCGGGGAGCTCTCGACCAGGTCCACCAGGTCCACCGGGGTCTGCGCCCCGCGGCTGCGGGCCCAGCTGCCGACGTCCAAGACCTTCCCCGAGCCGTCCCTGGCGGCCACCGCGCCGAGCCGGGCCGGGTCGCCGGCCCGGGTCGTGAACGAGCACCAGCGCACAGCAGACCTCCCGTCGGGACGCGGATCGTCGCAGACGGCGACCACCCGTCCTGCCACCTAGGCTCAACCCGTGGCTGACGCGGCAGGTCCCAAAGGCATCACGATCGCCCGGGTCTCCGGGGTACCGGTCCTGCTGGCCCCGTCGTGGTTCCTGTTCGCCGCCTTCGTGGTGCTGTCCACGCCGGTCAGCCTGCGCCAGGACCTCGGCAACGCCGCGGCGTACGGCCTGTCGGCCGGCTTCGCGGTCCTGCTCCTCCTGAGCGTGCTGCTCCACGAGGTCGGCCACTGCGTGACGGCCCGCGCCTTCGGCCTGCCCGTACGCAGCATCACCATCACCCTGCTGGCAGGGCTGACCGAGATCACCGAGCCTCCGCAGACTCCGGCGCGTGAGTACGCCGTGGCGGTCAGCGGGCCGATGGTCTCGCTGCTGCTCGCCGGGGTCGGCCTGGGAGCGACCCCTCTGTTCGCCGACGGCTCGATCGCCCAGCGGCTCTGCGAGGCTATCGCGATCACCAACGGGGTGGTGGCGGCCTTCAACCTGCTCCCCGGACTGCCCCTGGACGGTGGCCGCGTCCTGCGCAGCATCCTGTGGCGGCTCCTGCACGACCCGGAGCGGGCGACGAGGGCGAGCGCGTGGGCCGGCCGCGTCGTCGCCGTCGTGCTGGTGCCCGTGCTGCTCATCGGTGTGCTTCCAGCCGTAGGCCTGGGCTCCCGCAGCACCAGCTCGCTGGTCTTCGCCGTCCTGGTCGCCGGCTTCATCTACGCGGGGGCCACCGCCTCGCTCAAGCGCTCCCGGGTGATGAGCCGGCTGCCCGCAGCCTCCGTCGCCGCGATCGCCCGACCCGCCCTGGAGGTGCCGGCGTCGCTGCCTCTGGCCGAGGCGGTCCGCCGGGCCCACGAGGCAGGGGCCAGGGCGCTGGTGGTCGTCGACGGCAACGGCCGGGCCGAGGGCGTCGTGAGCGAGGACTGGGTACGCAGCGTGCCCCTGGACCGACAGCCATGGGTGAACGTCGGTGACGGTGCCCGCCGGCTGGAGCCCGGCCTGCTGCTCGACCCCGGCCTGACCGGCCAGCAGCTGGTGGAGGCGATGCAGCGCACGCCTTCCTCGGAGTACCTCGTCGACGGCGCCCCTCCCCGGGTCGTCGTCACCCGCGACGTCGGTGCGGTCATCGAGGGCGCCAGCACCTAGTCCCCGTCGCACGCCCCGCCCCTCGCCGGCATCTGCGCTCAGCCGCCCCCCTGGCCACCGCGACCACCACCGCGACCGCCCCTCGCCAGCACCTGCGCGCAGCCGCGCCCCCCGCCACCGCGACCGCCCCTGCGACCGACGTACGAGTTGCGCCCCACCGATTCGACTGAGGTTTGAGCTGCGCCTCTGTTCAGGCGATTTTTCGGGGCGCGGCTCGACCGACGTACAGCATGTGGTTGGTCGGCCCCCGGGGCCCCAGGCCAGGACGCCGGCCCAGGTCGACACCCAGGACGGCGGGCTAGCGGCCGGGCTAGCGGCGGGCCAAGACCGCAGCCCAGGACGGCGGGCCGGGACCGCAGGCCGAGGCCGGCGGGCCAGGACCGGAGGCCCAGGATCGCCGCTAGCCTCTCGGCACGTGGCACTCGAGGCAGCACGACGACGCGGACCCCTGGCCGACGGCGACCAGGTCCAGCTCACCGACCCCAAGGGCCGGATGCACACCATCACCCTGGTGCCGGGAAAGCAGTTCCACACCCACAAGGGGATCCTGGAGCACGACACGCTGCTCGGTGGTCCCGACGGCGTCGTGGTGACGATCGGGACAACGGAGTACCTCGCCCTGCGGCCGCTGATGGCCGACTACGTCCTGTCGATGCCCCGCGGCGCCCAGGTCGTCTACCCGAAGGACAGCGCCAACATCGTCGGCCTGGCCGACATCTTCCCGGGTGCCCACGTCGTCGAGGCCGGCGTCGGCTCCGGGGCATTGTCGATGTCGCTGCTGCGGGCCGTTGGGGAGCAGGGCAGGTTGTCGTCGTACGAGCGCCGGGCCGACTTCGCCGACATCGCCCGCGCCAACGTGGAGCGATTCTTCGGGGCTCCCCACCCGGCCTGGCGCATCACCGTCGGGTCGCTGCAGGACGAGCTCACGGAGACCAACGTCGACCGCGTGGTGCTAGACATGCTCGCGCCGTGGGAGTGCCTGGACGCCGTGTCCCGAGCGCTGCGTCCGGGCGGCCTGCTGTGTTGCTACGTCGCGACGACCACCCAGCTGTCGCGGACCGTCGAGGGGATGCGCGAGCACGGGACCTTCGCCGAGCCGACGTCCTGGGAGACGATGGTGCGCGGCTGGCACGTCGAGGGGCTCGCGGTGCGCCCGGAGCACCGGATGGTCGGCCACACCGGCTTCCTGTGCACCGCACGTCGTCTCGCCGACGGCGTCACACCGCCGCTGCGCCGTCGTCGTCCCTCCAAGGGGATGTACGTCGAGCCCGTCACCGAGTCGACGGCCTCGACCGACCCCGACGCCACGCGGAGGCTGTTCCGGCCGAACCTGCCGTAGCTCCCCGCTCATGGGACGGGCCCTGCCTGCCGACGGGACGGGGAGACGTGCCGTTGCAGCAGACGTGCAGGTTCCAGGAGACAGCGAGCCCCTCCCGGTACATAGGATGCGGACTCAGGCGCCCGACAGTACGGGAGGTGGGTCACATGGCAGGCACACGCGGGGCAGGCGCGGACGACGCCGCCGAGCTCAGGGCACAGGTCGGCTTCCTCGATGAGGAGGTCTCGATGCTGCGGCGCAAGCTCGCCGACTCCCCCCGGCAGGTACGGGCGCTGGAGGAGCGGCTGCACGAGGTGCAGCAGTCCCTCGCCGGCACGACGGGGCAGAACGACCGCCTGGTCAGCACGCTGAAGGAGGCTCGTGACCAGATCGTGGCCCTCAAGGAGGAGGTGGACCGCCTCGCACAGCCCCCCAGCGGCTACGGCACGTTCCTGGAGCTCCACGAGGACGACACCGTCGACATCTTCACCGGTGGCCGCAAGCTGCGGGTGACCGTCAGCCCGGCGGTCGAGACCGCCTCCCTGCGCAAGGGCCAGGAGGTCATGCTCAACGAGGCCCTCAACGTCGTGGCGGCGCTGGCCTTCGAGCTGCACGGCGACGTCGTGACGCTCAAGGAGCTGCTCGACGACGGCAACCGCGCGCTGGTCGTCGGTCACACCGACGAAGAGCGGATCGTGCGGCTGGCCGACTCCCTGGTGGGCGAGCCCCTCAAGGCCGGCGACTCGCTGCTGCTGGAGTCCCGCAGCGGTTACGTCTACGAGCGGATCCCCAAGAGCGAGGTCGAGGACCTCGTGCTGGAGGAGGTCCCCGACATCGACTACAGCGACATCGGTGGGCTGGCCGCGCAGATCGAGGCGATCCGCGACGCCGTTGAGCTGCCGTTCCTGCACAAGGAGCTCTTCAAGGAGCACCAGCTCCGGCCCCCGAAGGGCGTCCTGCTCTACGGACCGCCCGGGTGCGGCAAGACCCTGATCGCCAAGGCGGTCGCCAACAGCCTGGCCAAGAAAGTCGCCGAGGTGACCGGCAAGCCTGACGGTCGAGCGTTCTTCCTCAACATCAAGGGCCCGGAGCTGCTCAACAAGTACGTCGGGGAGACCGAGCGCCACATCCGGCTGATCTTCCAGCGGGCCCGCGAGAAGGCCAGCGAGGGCACGCCGGTCATCGTCTTCTTCGACGAGATGGACTCGATCTTCCGCACCCGCGGGACGGGTGTGTCCAGCGACGTCGAGACCACGATCGTCCCGCAGCTGCTCGCCGAGATCGACGGCGTCGAGACGCTGGAGAACGTCGTGGTCATCGGCGCCTCCAACCGCGAGGACATGATCGATCCGGCCATCCTGCGGCCCGGTCGGCTCGACGTGAAGATCAAGATCGAGCGGCCCGACGCGGAGGCCGCCAAGGACATCTTCGGCAAGTACATCCACGTCGACCTGCCGCTGTTCGCCGAGGACCTCGCCGAGCACGGCGGCTCCCGCGAGGCCACGGTCGCCAGCATGATCCAGCGGGTCGTCGAGCGGATCTACACCGAGGCTGAGGAGAACCGCTTCCTCGAGGTGACCTACGCCAACGGCGACAAGGAGGTCCTGTACTTCAAGGACTTCAACTCCGGCGCGATGATCGAGAACATCGTCGCCCGGGCCAAGAAGATGGCCATCAAGGACTTCCTAGACAACGGCGGGAAGGGGCTGCGCCTGCAGCACCTGATGAGCGCCTGCATCGATGAGTTCAAGGAGAACGAGGACCTGCCCAACACGACCAACCCCGATGACTGGGCGCGGATCTCGGGCAAGAAGGGCGAGCGGATCGTCTACATACGCACCTTGGTCACCAGCAACAAGGGCAACGAGTCCGGCCGCTCCATCGACACCGTCTCCAACACCGGCCAGTACCTGTAGTCCAGCCTGCTGTGCCTCAAGTCGCCGCCTAGGCTCTGAGCATGAGCGTGCACGGGGTTGCCGGCGTACACCGGGTTGCTGGCGTGAACCGGGTCATGGGGGCCGAGACGGAGTACGGCGTCTCGACGCCCGGCCACACCGGCACCAACGCGATGGTCGCCTCCTCGCAGGTGGTCAACGGCTACGCCGGGGGGACCCCCGAGGGCCGGGCCCGCGACCGTCGTACCCGGTGGGACTTCGAGGAGGAGAACCCGCTGCGCGACGCGCGGGGCTTCGAGGTCGGGCTCGGTATGAGCGACCACAGCGCAGGGGAGCCCGAGGACGATCTGGGCCTGGCCAACGTGATCCTCACCAACGGGGCCCGGCTCTACGTCGACCACGCCCATCCGGAGTACTCCACCCCGGAGGTCACCAACCCGCTGGACCTTGTGCTGTGGGACAAGGCGGGGGAGCGGGTCATGGAGCTCGCCGCCACTCGCGCCCTGGAGGTCCCCGGGACCGCGCCGCTGCAGCTGTACAAGAACAACACCGACAACAAGGGTGCGTCCTACGGCACCCACGAGAACTATCTGATGGCCCGCCAGACGCCGTTCGCCGAGATCGTGCGGCACCTCACGCCGTTCTTCGTCTCCCGGCAGGTCATCGTCGGGGCCGGGCGCGTTGGGATCGGCCAGGAGGGCCGCGAGCACGGCTTCCAGATCAGTCAGCGCGCCGATTTCTTCGAGGTCGAGGTCGGCCTCGAGACGACCCTCAAGCGGCCGATCATCAACACCCGCGACGAGCCGCACGCCGACCCGGAGAAGTACCGCCGGCTGCACGTGATCATCGGCGATGCCAACCTGTCCGAGACCGCGACCTACCTCAAGGTCGGTACGACGAACCTCGTGCTCGCCATGGTCGAGGACGGCTGGCTGCGCAGCAACGGCATCGACCTGACCGTCGACAGCCCGGTGGGTGCGCTCCGGGCGGTCTCCCACGACCCAACCCTGCAGCACCGGGTGACGCTGCGCGACGGCCGCACGCTGACGGCGGTCCAGCTGCAGCGGGAGTACCTCGAGCAGGCCCGCAAGCACGTCGAGGACCGGCTCGGCACCGACGCCGACGACCAGACGACCGACGTGCTCCTGCGCTGGGAGTCCGTGCTTGACCGGCTCGAGACCGATCCGATGTCGCTGGCCGGAGAGCTCGACTGGGTCGCCAAGCTCTCCCTCCTGGAGGCCTACCGCCAGCGCGAGGGGCTGGACTGGGACGCCGCCAAGCTGCACCTGGTGGACCTGCAGTACAGCGACGTACGGCGGGACAAGGGGCTCTACAACCGGCTCGTCGCCCGTGGGTCGATGCGGACGCTGGTCACCGAGCAAGCCGTGCAGGTCGCCGTCCTCGCGCCACCGGAGGACACCCGGGCCTACTTCCGGGGGCGGTGCCTCGCGAAGTACCCCCACTCGGTCGCAGCCGCTTCCTGGGACTCGCTGATCTTCGACGTCGGGCTCGACTCGCTGCAACGGGTCCCCACCCTCGAGCCGCTGCGCGGGACCCGAGCGCACGTCGGTGACCTGCTCGACGAGTGCGACACCGCGCTGGAGCTCGTCGACGCCCTGTCCGGCCGCCGGTAGCTGGGGCACTGTCGCCCCGATCGCCCGGCCGGTGGCGCTCCGCCCCTATCGCCCCGGTGGCGCCGCCGGTGGCTCCGCCCCGGTGGCACCTGCCGCCTCACCGGTGGCTCCACCTCTGTCGCGCTGCAGGCCTCTGTGGCTTCCTCGGCGTGTCCCACAAGAAGTCCAGCTTTCCGCGTCCGCCACAGACGGCCCTGAGCGTGCTGCCGACCGCTGCTCGTCGCGTTCTTGTGCGACACGCCGTACGGCGGCGCCGCGACAGGACGGGCGGCGAGCGGACGGGCAGAGACAGGACGGGCGGCGAGCGGACGGCGGAGACAGGACGGGCGGCGAGCGGACGGGCGGCGACCTCACTGGTGCGGCGCGAGAGCTGGGAAGGTCGTCGTCGAACGGAGATCTGCCGACAGGAGAGTGTCGGACGGGTGGCATAGGTTTGGCCCCGACCTCGAGCGCAGGGAGACATCATGAGCACCAGGGACAGCGGCGGCCAAGAGCAGACCTCGCGCAGCGGCGGCGAGAGCGAGGACGCGGTCGTCGAGAGCACGCCCACCGACGTCCACGAGCGCGTCGAGAAACTCGACGAGGACGTCGACGCCCTGCTGGACGAGATTGATGATGTCCTTGAGATCAATGCGGAGGAGTTCGTCAAGGGGTATGTACAGAAAGGCGGAGAGTGAGTCATCAGTCCTGTTGGACCGCACCGACATCCTGCGCAACGCGATCGACTACCTCGAGAGGACAACGTGGCAGCGGACCTTGGTCACGCCGGGCGCCTTCCGGCTCACTTCACCGCAGCAGGGAGCAGCTCCTTCAGCGACTTCCTCGGCCTAGCGGCGCCTGACCTGCTGCCGTCCCGGCTGACGTTCCCGCCCGGGTCCAGCGTCGACGTGCCCCACGGCACGACGATCGTGGCGGTCACGCACACCAGCGGCGTCGTCATGGCTGGCGACCGGCGGGCAACGATGGGCAACATCATCGCCCAGCGCGACATCGAGAAGGTCTTCCCGGCCGACGAGTTGAGCTGCGTCGGCATCGCCGGGACAGCGGGCCTGGCCATCGAGATGGTCCGGCTGTTCCAGGTCGAGCTCGAGCACTACGAGAAGCTCGAGGGCTCGGTGATGAGCCTGGAGGGCAAGGCCAACCGGCTGTCGGCCATGATCCGCGGCAACCTGGCGATGGCCATGCAGGGCCTGGCCGTCGTCCCGCTGTTCGCCGGCTACGACGTAGGCCGCGGGATCGGCCGGATCTTCAGCTACGACGTCACCGGCGGGCGTTACGAGGAGCACAGCTTCCACTCCGTCGGCAGCGGCTCGATGTTCGCCCGCGGCGCCCTGAAGAAGCGCTACCGCGACGACGTCGACGAGGCCGGAGCGATCCGCCTCGCCGTCGACGCGCTGTACGACGCGGCCGACGACGACTCGGCCACCGGTGGACCTGACCTCGCCCGCAAGATCTACCCGGTCGTCATGACGGTGACCCCGGACGGGCTTCGCCGCATCTCCGAGGCCGACGTCGAGGCCGTCGTCCAGAGGATCGTCGACGAGCGGATGACCCGCCCCGGCGGCTGACCGGTCCGCTGCACCGCCCTGACCAGCCCGCCGCTCCGGCCCGTCCGCCGTACCAGCCCTGACCGAAGGAAGCACCGTGTCCACGCCGTACTACGTGTCGCCCGAGCAGATCATGAAGGACAAGAGCGACTTCGCCCGCAAGGGCATCGCCCGCGGCCGCTCCGTGGTCGTCGTGACCTACGCCGACGGGATCCTGTTTGTCGGGGAGAACCCGAGCCGGGCGCTGCACAAGATCAGCGAGATCTACGACCGCATCGCCTTCGCTGCGGTCGGGAAGTACAACGAGTTCGAGAACCTTCGGCTCGCCGGGGTGCGCTACGCCGACCTGCGCGGTTACCAGTACGACCGCAGCGACGTCACGAGCCGGGGCCTGGCCAACGCCTATGCCCAGACGCTCGGCACCATCTTCACCGAGAGCGGCAAGCCGTACGAGGTCGAGCTCACCGTCGCCGAGGTCGGGCCCACCGTCGACGACGACCAGCTCTACCGGCTCACCTACGACGGGTCGGTCGCCGAGGAGCACGGCTTCGTCGTCATGGGGGGCACCGCCGAACCGGTCGTCACCGCCCTGAAGGAGAGCCACCGGGGTGAGGCCGACCTCGCCACCGCGCTGTCCGGTGCCGTAGCGGCCCTGGAGTCGGCGCTTCCCGAGGCCGCAGAGACCCGGTCCATCGCACCGACCGCCCTGGAGGCGGCGGTCCTGGACCGGACACGCCCCCGCCGCGCGTTTAAGCGCCTGTCCGCCGAGCGCCTGACGACCCTTCTGCAAGGCACCGTCGCATGACTCGCCAGACCCCGCTGTCAGGAACCGGCGCATGACTCGCCAGACCCCGCTGTGAGAACCGGCGCATGACTCGGCCCGAGCCCGCTGTGAGGAACCGGCGCATGACTCGCCCGAGCAGGCGGGCCGCCGCCGCCGCCGCCTCCCTGGCCCTGCTCACTGTCGCTGGCTGCGGCTCGAGCAACCCGAGCACCGTCTCCAGCGCGACCCGCGCCTCCGCCACACCCACTTTCGCTGCCCCGGCGTCCCCTGAGGCGGCCACCACCGCTCCGGCTGCCCCCGCCGGACCGTGCAAAGCCACCGCACCGAAGACCGACCTGGCCAAGAAGCCCGTCGTCGTCCCGCCGGCCGGTACGGCGCCCACCACAACGACCACGATCGACCTGGTCTGCGGCACCGGCGCCGTGGCCAGCCCGGGCACACAGGTCGCCGTGAAGTACGTCGGGGCGCTCTACCGGGGCGGCAAGGAGTTCGACTCGTCCTGGAAGAACGGTCCGAAGAACACGCTGCCCTACCAGGTCGGGGCAGGTCAGCTCATCCCCGGCTTCGACCAGGGCAGCGTCGGCATGAAGGTCGGTGGCCGCCGGGAGATCCTGATCCCCTCAGTGCAGGGGTACGGCGACCAGGGCTTCCCGCCCGACATCCCGCCGGGGGCAGATCTGATCTTCGTCATCGACCTCGTCACCGCCGGCTAGCAACGCTGCGGCCAGCCACCCCGACGCGCTGACCCTGGCCGGGAGCCGAAAGCCTCTCATGGATACCGAGCTCGCACGTGGTCCGGTCCCTGGCCGGGCGGCTCGGGGTCCGGCCCGCGTCGGCGTGCGCCTTCCGTCCGACCCGCAGGCCGAACGGACGTGCGACGACCGGGGTTTACCAGCGGGGCGCACTCGTCGTCCACGCCGTGCGGACGGCCCAAGGCGACGACCGGTTCTGGCGAGTACTCAGCGGCCGGACCGCGCAACACCGGCACGGCAGCGTCACCACGGAGTCGGACTGCCATCGTGCGCTGGAGCAGCGCGTGGGACTGCGCCGAGGGGTGGCCGGCCAGGACAGCTGCCCAGGCGATCGTCAGCGCGTCGTCCATGTCCCGTTCATCTCCAACCGGGAAGATGAGGCCATGGACCGCTCGCGCTTCCTCAACCGCGAGGTCTCCTGGCTGGACTTCAACGACCGGGTCCTCGCCCTCGCCCGCGACGAGCGTCAGCCCCTGCTGGAGCGGGCCAAGTTCCTCGCGATCTTCGCCAGCAACCTCGACGAGTTCTACATGGTGCGCGTGGCCGGCATCGTGCGGCGGCAGGAGACGGGGCTCGGGGTCCGCAGCGCAGACGGCCTTGGGACCGCCGCCCAGCTGGGCCTGATCCGGGACAAGGTCCGGGCGCTCGCCGACGCCCACGCCCGGTGCTTCCTCGACGACGTCCGCCCGGCGCTGGTCCAGGAGGGCATCTGCATCGTCGGGTGGCCGGACCTGACCCCGGCCGAGCAGGCCCGGCTGCAGGTGTGGTTCCACGACCACATCTTCCCTGTCTTGACCCCGCTGGCCGTCGACCCTGCCCACCCGTTCCCCTACATCAGCGGGTTGTCGCTCAACCTGGCGGTGCTGGTCCGCGACCCCGAGAGCGGGCTGGAGCGCTTCGCCCGCGTGAAGGTGCCCGCCAACGTGGACCGCTTCGTGGTCGTCGACGGGGAGCAGAGCCGCCAGGTCCCGCTGGAGGAGGTCATCGGCGAGCACCTGCACCAGCTCTTCCCCGGGCTCGAGGTGCTGGCCCACCACGTCTTCCGGGTCACCCGCAACGCCGAGGTCGAGGTCGAGGAGGATCGCGACGAAGACCTGCTCCAGGCCATGG
The DNA here is from genome assembly GCA_043732345.1 of Frankiales bacterium. Lineage (GTDB taxonomy): Bacteria > Actinomycetota > Actinomycetes > Mycobacteriales > SCTD01 > RYN-111. The sequence continues at coordinate 13,178 of JAYTHS010000109.1, forward strand.
AGCGCGAGCTGTCCCGGCGCCGCTTCGGTCCGGTCGTGCGCGTCGAGGTCGGGCAGGACATCGACCCGCACGTGCTGGAGCTGCTGGTCCGTGAGCTCGACGTGACCGCCGAGGACGTCGTGGTCGTCCCCGGGCTGCTGGACCTGTCGGCGCTGCTGGAGCTGACGGGACTGAACCGCCCGGACCTCAAGGACGAGCCGTTCGTGCCGGCGACACCCGACCGGCTCGCCGACGGCGAGCAGGCCGCTGACGTGTTCGCGGCGATCCGCGAGGGCGACGTGCTGATCCACCACCCGTACGAGTCCTTCTCCACCAGCGTGCTGCGGTTCCTCGAGCAGGCCGCGGCCGACCCGGCGGTGCTGGCCATCAAGCAGACGCTCTACCGAACCTCCGGCGACTCGCCCGTCGTCGACGCCCTCGTTGACGCCGCCGAGGCCGGCAAGCAGGTCGTCGTGGTCATCGAGATCACCGCGCGCTTCGACGAGCAGGCCAACATCCGTTGGGCCCGGCAGCTGGAGCGGGCCGGCTGCCACGTCGTCTACGGCCTGCTCGGCCTAAAGACCCACTGCAAGGCCTCGCTCGTCGTCCGCCAAGAGGGTGGCGAGCTGCGGCGCTACGCGCACCTGGGGACCGGCAACTACCACCCGCGGACGGCCCGGCTCTACGAGGACCTGGGCATCCTGACTGCGGACCCCGACATCGGGGCCGACCTCACCGACCTGTTCAACGCCCTCACCGGGTACAGCAACCAGACCGACTACCGCTCGCTGCTGGTCGCCCCGCACGGCCTGCGCCTCGGGCTGCTGGAGCGGATCGAGGCCGAGGCGGCGAGCTGCCGGGCCGGCCGTCCAACGGGCATCCGCATCAAGGCCAACAGCATCGTGGACGAGCAGGTCGTGGACGCCCTCTACGCCGCCTCCCGCGACGGCGTTCCCATCGACCTCGTCGTACGCGGGATCTGCGCGGTCCGGCCGGGGGAGCCCGGGCTGTCCGAGACGATCCGGGTCCGCAGCGTCCTGGGGCGCTTCCTCGAGCACAGCCGGATCCTGCACTTCGTCGGCGCCGACGAGTTCTGGATGGGCAGCGCCGACCTCATGCACCGCAACCTCGACCGGCGGGTCGAGACGCTCGTGCACCTGCGCGACCCCGGCGTCAAGGCCAGGCTGTCCGAGCTGCTCGACCTGCTGCTCGACGACGACACCCGTCGGTGGGACCTCGACAACGGCGGCGCGTGGACCGCGCACCCAGGACGGGACGTCCAGGAGCACCTCCTGCGACGGGCCCGCTAGCGTGCACTGATGCAATTGGCGCTGCACCCGACCACGACCCGCCTTGGGGTCCTGGACGTCGGCTCCAACACTGTGCACCTCTTGGTCGTCGACGCCCGACCCGGCGGGCACCCGGACCCGGTGCGCAGCCACAAGACCGAGCTGCACCTCGCCGAGCTGCTGCAGCCCGACGGGACGCTCGGGCTGCGCGGCCGCCAGGCCCTGGTGCGCGCTGTCGCCGGAGCCGCCGCGGCCGCCGAGGAGGAGCGGGTCGAGGACCTCGTCGCCTTCGCCACGTCGGCGGTGCGTGACGCCCCGGACGGTGCCGACGCCATCGAGCAGGTGCGGGAGCAGACCGGGATCGAGCTCGCGGTGATGACCGGCCCCGACGAGGCGGCGATGACCTTCTTCGCCGTACGACGGTGGCTCGGCTGGTCGGCCGGCCGCCTGATCACCCTGGACATCGGGGGCGGCTCCCTGGAGCTCGCGGTCGGCCGGGACGAGCAGCCCGAGCTGGCGCTGTCCGTACCGCTGGGCGCCGGCCGGCTCACCCGCGACCACCTGCCCGGGGACCCGCCGAGGCCCGCCGCCGTCGCGGCACTGCGTGAGCTCGTGCGGACCACCCTGGAGCCCGTTGTCCCGCAGCTACACGAGGCGGGTTCGCCCGACCGGGCGGTCGTGACGTCCAAGACGTTCCGGTCGCTGGCTCGGCTCGACGGCGCGGCGCCGTCCGGAGCCGGACAGCGGGTCAAGCGGAGCCTGACGCAGCGCGGCCTGGCCCGGATCGTCGACGACCTCTCGGGACTGACGATCGCCCAGCGGGCAGAGCTGCCCGGGGTGTCATTGGGACGTGCGCCGCAGCTGCTCGCCGGGGCGGTCGTCGCGCTGGAGACCCTCACGGCGCTCGGTCTGGACCGGGTCGAGCTCTGCCCGTGGGCGCTGCGCGAAGGGGTCGTCCTGCGGCGGCTGGACTGGCTCACCGACGGGCGCTGAGGCCGCACCACTGCCCTGTGCCAAGGCGGACCGGGGCCGCTGCAAGGCCTCTGCTGCCCCGACGGTCACGACACCGCACTGCCAGGAGCCCGGGCCGATCTTCTCACCGGACGGCCGGCACCTCTAGGCCACCGGTGGTGGCTACGACGCCGCCACGGACTTCGCGGTCAGCGCCGGCGACGTCGTGGCGCCGACCTCGGTCCGGGTCGCCTACCTGCAGGGGCTCAACGCGCTCCAGGCGGCCCCTTCCAGAGTTCCAGCTCCTGGCACCCGGGCCGTCCGCACCGGGACCATTGCGGTCAGACCCGACGGCGCCTGCTCGTCACCAAGGAGCGGTCCGGGACGCTCGACGTACTGCCGACCACCTCAGCCCGCGGGGGCTTGGTCGCCGCCCCGCCGGCCCTGGTGGCCGCAGGTGACCACCCGACCGGTCTCGCGGTCAGCCCCGACTTGGGCACGTTGGTGGTCACGAACGCCAACAACGACACCGTGGGCACCTTCGCCCATACCCGCGGGCTGCCCGGCCTGGCAACGACGCTGACCGTCCGGCCCCACCCCACCGATCCCAGCGGCTCGGCCGATCCCGGCTGCCAGCGCCGACGTCAGCAACGTCGGCAACTTCCTGGGCCCGGACGACCGAGACACCGCCAACCCTGATGCAGCGGGACGGGCGGGTGGTGGCCCACGAGGAGGCGTTCGACCTCGTCTGGGGGGCGCGGTCGAGCGGCGACACGACGACCGTCGACGTCCACGTGAAGCGGTTGCAGGCCAAGCTCGAGGCCGACCCGGCGCGGCCACGCCACCTGCTGACGGTCCGGGGCTCGGCTACCGCTTCGAGAGCGACCCGCCCGTCGAGACCGAGGCGCCGGCGCGGCACCACGCTTCGACCTCCCTCGCCGCACCGGAGGTGCGAGGCTGACCAGGTCGCCCTCACTGCGGCAGGGACGGGAGCTCAGATAGTGACCAGCGACAGCAGCACCGTGGCCGGGAGCGGGCTCTGATGGAGCCCCGCATCTTCGGCATCGGCAACCTGTTCCGCGTGTAACGTCGCAGGTCAGAGGCCTAGAGACCGCCGAACGTGGCAGGATCGTGGCTGGGAGGGCCCAGCCAACCGGGGCTGTTTGCTGGGGTTCGCTGCCGATCGTGGCTCAGAAGTCCGAAGCCAGCCCCAGCGCAGACTCACCGGCCGTAGTGGTAGCGGCAGGCAGCGATCCGGACCTCGGTGTCGGTGATCTTGTAGACAAGACGGTGCTCGTCGGTGATCCGTCGGGACCAGTAGCCCGCGAAGTCGTGCTT
>JAYTHS010000110.1:0-1635 GCA_043732345.1 Frankiales bacterium
CGCGACTACATGTACGCCGAGTACGCCAAGGACCCGCGGATGAAGGCCAACATCGGCATCCGTCGGCGCCTGGCACCGCTGCTGGAGAACGACCGCAACCAGCTCGAGCTGTTCACGGCGATGCTGCTCAGCCTCACCGGCTCCCCCGTCCTGTACTACGGCGACGAGATCGGGATGGGCGACAACATCTACCTCGGTGACCGCGACGGCGTGCGGACCCCGATGCAGTGGAACGCCGACCGCAACGCGGGGTTCTCGACCGCCGACCCGCAACGGCTCTACCTGCCCGCGCTGCTGGACCCGGTCTACGGCTACCAGGCCGTCAACGTCGAAGCCCAGATGCGGTCCTCCTCGTCGCTGCTCAACTGGACCCGGACGATGCTCGGGATCCGTCGCCAGCACCCGGTCTTCGGCATGGGGACCTACGACGAGCTCGGGTCGAGCAACCCCTCGGTGCTGGCGTTCGTCCGCGAGTTCGGCGACGACCGGGTCCTGTGCGTCAACAACCTGTCCCGCTTCCCGCAGCCCGTCGAGCTGGACCTGTCGCGCTTCGAGGCCTGCACCCCGGTCGAGCTGTCCGGTGGCGTGCACTTCCCGGCCGCCGGTGAGCTGCCCTACCTGCTGTCCCTGCCCGGCCACGGCTTCCTGTGGTTCTCCCTGCTGCGGACCGACCTGTGACCCCCAGCGACCTGCTTCTGCAGTGGCTGCCGCTGCAGCGGTGGTTCAGCGGCAAGGGCCGGACCATCACCTCGGTCACGCCCGGCTCGACCGCTGTCCTGCGGATGGCCGACCCGCGCGTCGAGCTGTCCGTCTTCGGCGTCACCTACGACGACGGAGGGTCCGACGACTACCAGCTGCTGCTCGGCCGGACGCCGGGCGCGGTCGAGGGGCGGCTCGAGCACGCGGTGCTCGGCACCGTCGAGGGGGAGCTCCTCTACGACGCCGTCTACGACCCGGTCGCGACGACTGCCCTGCTCGAGCGGATGGCCGCTGGGGGCGAGGTCGACGGTGTGGTCTTCACCCACGACGCCGAGATCGACCCGACCCTCACCAGTCGGGTCCTGAGCGCGGAGCAGAGCAATACCTCGATCGTGTTCGGGGACAGCCTGATCCTCAAGCTGTTCCGCCGGCTGCAGCCGGGAGCCAACCCCGACATCGAGGTCACCAAGGCCCTGGCGGACGCGGGTTCGCCGTACGTTGCCCAGCCGCTGGCCTGGCTCGACGGGACCCTCGACGGCCAGGTCACGACCCTGGGCTTGGCGCAGCCGTTCCTGCGCAACAGCGCGGAGGGCTGGGCCATGGCGACCGCCAGTGTGCGCGACCTGTTCGCCGAGGCCGACCTGCACGCCGACGAGGTCGGCGGGGACTTCGCCGGCGAGTCCGAGCGGCTGGGCCTGGCGACCGGCGAGGTGCACCGCTTGCTCGCGCAGGTACTGCCCTCCCGCGACGCTGGCCCCGACGAGTCCTTCGAGACCGCCATCCAGCTGCACGAGCGGCTCGGGGCGGCCGTCACGGCCGTCCCGGAGCTGGCGCCGTTCGCCGAGGGCATCCGGGCCTCGTACGACGCACTGCAGCACCGAACCGGGCCGGTGCCCGTGCAGCGGGTCCACGGTGACTACCACCTCGGGCAGGTGC
>JAYTHS010000111.1:0-5700 GCA_043732345.1 Frankiales bacterium
GCCCGGGTCGTGGTCGTCTCCAGCGGTGCCCACCGGGTCGGCCGCATCGCCTTCGACGACCTGATGGGCGAGCGGTCCTACAACCCGTGGCGGGCCTACGGCCAGAGCAAGCTCGCCAACCTGCTCTTCGCCGCCGAGCTGGCCCGCCGTACGCCGCTGTTCGTCGCGGCAGCGCACCCGGGCTACGCCGCGACGCACCTGCAGTCCGGCCAGGGCAAGGTCATGGAGGCGCTGATGAAGGTCGGCAACGCGACGATCGCCCAGTCCGACGCCCAGGGTGCCTGGCCCTCGCTGTACGCCGCGGGCTCCCCCGACGCCCGGTCAGGCGCGTACTACGGGCCGGCGATGCTCGAGCTGCGCGGGTACCCGAAGGAGGTCGGTCGGTCGGCCGTCGCCCAGGACACCGCGGTGGCAGCCAGGTTGTGGGACGTGTCCCAGGAGCTCACGGGCGTCAGGTACGGCTGAGCTCGGCGGCAGGAGCAGTCGAGCGGTCCATGATCCACGGAACCAGCACGGGCGAAAACAGGCTCGCTGCGACCCTGCCGGTTCCGTTGGTCATGAGCTTGACGGGAGCACGCGAGGCTGCCTGAGGGCCCGGACCGGGGCCCACCACCACCCCGACGGGGGCGATCCTGGTGGGCACGGGGAGGTGACGTCCAACGCTTCGAAGGTGACGAACAGGTAGATTCGGGCCATGACAGACGACGTCCTGCACGTACGGCACGTTCTGGCTCGATGGCGCGCCAACGACTGGCGGCAGGCCTTCGCCCTCGCGGACGAGCTGGACGGCTCCCTGCGCACCGCGTGCCGCGTGCCCGGCCACGAACCGCTCACCGACAACTCGGGCGCCCTCGCGATGCCGATGCTGCGGCGGCTCGGCGAGTTCGACCTCGACCAGCTCGTGCAGGCCCTGCGACCACTGCTCGAGCAGCTGGCCCGGCCGCAGCCGGCCCGGTCGCAGCGGGACCTGCCACCGAGACTGGCCGAGCTGGGCGACTGCGATCTGCTGCCAACCGTGAACGTCACCCAGGTCGTCTCCGCGCTCGACGAGGCACAGGCCCGCGCCGTCTTGGCCGCCGAACGGGCACTGGGTGACGTGCGGGCGAGCCGGTCCGCGGACCTGACGGACCTGCAGTCGTGGAACGAGCGACTCGAGCAGATCGACGACGTGGCCGCCTTGCGCACCGCATCCCTCGCTGCCGAAGCACGGGCGCTGCTTGCCGAGTCGGTCGAGAAGGGCGACTCCCGGGCCCTACAGGCGGTGCAGGAGCTGCTGGCCGATCAGGCGGACGCTTGCCGCTGAGACTGCTCCGCTGGCGAAGGTACGACGCAGGTCGGCGCCCCGTCCGTCCTGCGGAGGGGGCGCCGACCCGCACCCGCTACGCGCAGTTGGGCAGCGTGAAGGGAGACCCGGATGGCGTCGTGGCCCCGGTCCGTGGAACCGTGTCGGCATGCCCACCGCCGAGGTCGACCCCGTCCTGCGCAGCGTCGAGTGGCTGCTCCTGTTCGGAGCGCTGGTCTGGCTGGTGATGTTCCTGACCCACGTCATGGGCGGGATCGACCTGGCGGTCCACGAGGTGCTGACCGGGCTGCTCATCGTGCTGTTCCGACGCCGCCGGCGCCTCGACACCTGAGGCTGCCCGGACTCATCCGGCCTCAGGCCGTGACGACCTCCACGAAGCCCTCGAGCCCCCGGAAGTCGTCCGCGTTGCGGGTGTAGATCACCGCGCCGTGCACATGTGCCGTGGCGGCGATCAGCAGATCCATCGTCCGGGCCCGGGGGTGTCGACCCGCCGCTGCGACGTGGGCGGCGATCTGCCCGTAGCTCTCCGCCACCGCCTCGTCGACCGGCAAGGGGGCGAAGCGTCGCTGCACCCGGCTCAACCGGGCGAGGCGCAGAGCGCGGGCATCTGCCGTCCGTGCCACGAGCACCCCGAAATGCAGCTCCGCCACGCTGATGGCGCTCACAGCGAGCAGGCCGGGTAGGGGATCAACGTCCTGCGCGATCAGGACGCTGGTGTCCAGCAGCCCCCGGGCCGTCACGGAGGACCCCAGGGATCCTGCAGCGCCCCGTCGAGGCGCTCCCGGTCCACGCTCCAGTCGGCGTCTCCAGCTCCGGCGAACACGTCGCACACCGCCTCGAAGCTGACCCAGGCCGCGGTCTCCACCGGTCCCAGGGTCGCTGCCGGCCGCCCCGAGACGGTGATCGTCACGCGCTCGCCGGCCTGCGCCCGGCGCACGAGCTCGCTCGCGTTCTGCCTGACCTCACGCAGTCCCACCTCGTCCACAAAACGAAGGTAGCACTGGTGCTACCTTCGTTTTGCTCCCGGACGACGGCGGCCCGGCAGCTCCACGAGGGAGCGGCCGGGCCGGCGTACGTCGGGCTGCTAGCCCTTGCGCTTGGTGACCTCGTCGGTCAGCGCGGGAACGACCGTGTTGAGGTCGCCGACCAGGCCGAAGTCAGCCAGCTCGAAGATCGGGGCCTCAGGGTCCTTGTTGATGGCCACGATCGTCTTGCTCGTCTGCATGCCGGCGCGGTGCTGGATCGCGCCGGAGATCCCGGCCGCGATGTAGAGCTGCGGCGATACGGTGCGACCAGTCTGGCCGACCTGGTTCTGGTGCGGGTACCAACCGGCGTCGGTCGCGGCACGCGAGGCGCCGACGGCAGCTCCGAGGGAGTCGGCCAGAGCCTCGATGATGGTGAAGTTCTCCGGGGAGCCGACACCACGGCCACCGGACACGACGATCGCGGCTTCGCCGAGGTCGGGGCGACCGCCCTTGGCCTCCACAACGCGCTCAATGACCTTGGCGGCCTTCGCGCCCTCGCTGATGGAGACCGTGAGCTGCTCGACGACCGCCGCACCGGCCTGCTCGACCGGCGGGGTGCTGTTGGGGCGCAGCGTGATGATCGGCGTTCCCGTGGTGACGGTGGACTTGACGACCACGCCGCCGCCGAACACGGACTGGGTGGTCGTGCCGTCGGCGTCGATCTGGACGGCATCGGCGAGCAGGCCCGACCCCGTCTTGACGGCGACGCGGGCCGCGATCTCCTTGGACTCCGCGGTGGAGGCAAAGATCAGCGCGGCTGGGGCCTTGTCCCTCACGAGAGCCGCGAGGACCTCGGCCTTGGGGGCCACCAGGTAGGCGGCGAGGTCGTCGGACTCACCGACGTAGACCTTGGCTGCGCCGTACTGCCCGAGCTTGTCCAGCGCCGCGGCCGACTCTCCGGGGGCGCCGAGGAAGACTGCGGACGGCTCGCCGAGCACGCGGGCTGCGGTCAGCAACTCAAAGGTGACCTTCTTGGGGGTCCCGTCGATGTGCTCGACGAGAACGAGTACCTCTGCCATGTCTCCAGACCTCTTTCTCAGACGAACTTCTGCGACGCGAGGAACTCGGCGACCTTCAGGCCACCGTCGCCCTCGTCCTTGACGATCTGGCCGGCCTGCCGGGGCGGCCGGTTGGCGAACTCAGCGACCTTGCTCGTCGCGTGAGCGAGGCCGACCTGGTCGGCCTCGATGCCGGCGTCGGCGATGCTCAGAGTCGTGAGCGGCTTGCTCTTGGCCGCCATGATCCCCTTGAAGCTGGGGTAGCGGGGCTCGTTGATCTTCTCAACGACGGAGATGACGGCCGGCATGGCGGCCTCGACGATGTCGTAGCCGTTCTCGGTCTGCCGCTCGATGCGCACGGTGGCCCCGTCGGCGGTGACCTTGCGCGCACCCGACAGCTGCGGCAGCGACAGGCGCTCGGCCAGCAGCGGGGCCATCACGGCCAGCCGGGCGTCGGTGGACTCTGAGCCCAGCAGCACCAGGTCGAACTCGAGGGTCCCCAGGACCTTCGCGAGGGCATACGACGTCTGCAGGACGCAGGAGCCGTGCAGCGCCTCGTCCGTGAGGTGGACGGCCTTGTCGGCGCCCATCGACAGCGCCTTGCGGATGGTCTCGATGGCGCGCTCCGGTCCCATGGTGAGGATCGTGACCTCACCGCCCTGGGCCTCCTTGATGCGCAGCGCCTCCTCGACGGCGTACTCGTCGATCTCGTTCATGACGACATCGACGGACGCACGGTCCAGCGTCTTGTCGCCGTCGTTCAGTTTGCGCTCGGCCCAGGTGTCCGGGACCTGCTTGACCAGTACGACGATGTTCACTGCGGCGCCGACCTCCGTCTCGACCGTGCGCGACGGCGTCGCGCCTCGGGTGCTCTGTGTGCCCTGGGTCGAGGGTCAGGCTCCCGGGGCCGACGTGCAACTCGGCCTCCAGGGCGATTCCCCGCTGGCTAATTCTGTCCCCCTTCGCCGCCGTGCTGCAAACTCCAGCAAGCGGTCCGGCGGGTGACGTGCCTCACGGGACGACGGGCAGGCGAGACCCCCGGTCAGCGGCCGGAGAAGGTGGCCTTCCCGGGGCCACTTTCCAGGAACGACGTCATCCCGGTCTTCTGGTCCTCGGTGGCGAACAGCCCGCTGAACAGCGCGGTCTCCAGCCGTAGCGCGGCGTCCAGCGGAAGTTCCAGGCCGTCGTCCACGGCCTGCTTGGCGGCCCGAAGCGCGATGGCCGGCCCGGCGGCGAAGCGCTGGGCCATCGCCACCGCGGTGCTGTAGACCTCCGCGTCGTCGACGACCTCGTCGGCGATCCCGAGCGCGAGCGCCTCGTCGGCCTTGACGAAGCGCCCGGTGAACACCATCCCCTTGGCCTTCGCGGGTCCGACGAGGCGCGTGAGCCGCTGGGTCCCGCCCGCACCGGGGATCACGCCGAGCAAGATCTCGGGCACCCCCACCTGGCTCGACGTGCCGAGGACCCGGAAGTCAGCCGTCAGGGACAGCTCGAAGCCGCCTCCCAGGGCGTAGCCGTTGACGGCAGCGATGACGGGCACGGGGATCCGCGCGACGGCCTTGAAGGTGTCCTGCAACCGGGCCCCCCACCCGACCATGTGCGCGTAGGTGATGCCGGACATCTCCTTGATGTCGGCGCCGGCCGCGAAGACCCGCTCCCCGCCCCACAGGACTACGGCGCGGATGTCGGTGCGGGCGGTGACCTCGGAGGCGGCCGCGAGGAGCTCAGCGGACAGCGCCCCGTCGATGGCGTTCATCTTGGGCCGGTCGAGCCGGATCGTCCCGACGCCGTCCTGGACCTCGAGCCGCACGAACTCGCCCACAGCAGTTCCCCTCGTCGCCCGACCCGTCGGGCCGCCTGCTGCCGGACCCTAGTGTGCTGCGCGTGTTCCGTGACTCCCGAGGTGTCGTGCACACCGTCTCCTCCGCTGACCCGCTCGACGACCTGCCCGCCGGGGCTGCCGACGCGCTTGCCCGCACCCTGCTGGTGCCCGTCGGGGGGGACCTCGGCGGCGCGCTCGAGCGCTGCGAGGCAGTCCGCGAGCTCGTCGAGCGCTGGCAGGACGCCTTCTTCACCTCGCTGCCCGACGAGGTGGACCTCGAGGAGGAGGAACGATGGGCGGCCGAGGCCGGCCTGTCCCTCGCCGAGGTCGAGGCGGACTGGGAGGACGACGACGACCTGGACGACGACCTCGACGACGACGAGGGTGACCTCGGCGTCGACGGCCTCGCGAACGGCGGCGCAGGGTCGGAGCCGATCGACCTCATCGAGCTGACCCCGCTGCCGGGCGAGCCTGAGGGGCTGGTGGCGCCACCTGTGCCCGGCCCGCTCACCGAGGAGGTGGTTGGCGAGCTCGAGGTGGCTCTGCTGCTGC
>JAYTHS010000112.1:0-1627 GCA_043732345.1 Frankiales bacterium
CCGCGGTCGCGACGAGCCGCTCGGCCTCGGCCCCCAGCGAGACGAGCACCGGGTCGGTGGCGTTGGCGTCCGCCTCGTCCGGAAAGTAGAGCCGGGTGATGACCCGGTGCAGCAGCCCGCGGGCGAAGATCGAGAGGTCCACGTGCGGCGCCTGTCCGTCCACCACCCCGGGCTTGACGGTGCGGAACGTCGTGGTGCCGGTGGTGTCGGCCGGGCAGCGACCGAAGCCGCGGAACGTGCTGCCGCCCCCCTCGGGGTGGTCGAAACGGCCGTCGGCGTCGGCCTGCCACGTCTCCACCAGGGCGTCGGTGACGGGCTCGCCGCCGCCGTCGAGCACCCGGACGCTCAGCACGACGTCCCCGTTCGGCGCGACCTCGGAGCCGTCGGCCCAGGGCAGGGCAGTGTGGAAGAAGGGGCCGATGGTCTGCGATGGCGTGGTCGCCTCAGTCGTCATCGTCGCCCACCCCGTCGTCGCTCTCGAACACCGTCGCCTCGCGCCCGCGCAGCACGATGTCGAACCGGAAGCCCAGCGCCCACTCCGGCTGCGTCGCAGCGTGGTCGTAGGCGCTGACCAGCCGTGCGCGCGCCGCCTCGGGCGTCGAGAGATAGATGGGGTCCTGGGCGAACAGCGGATCGTCCGGGAAGTACATCTGGGTGATCAGGCGCTGGGTGAAGCTCAGCCCGAACAGGCTGAAGTGGATGTGGGCCGGGCGCCAGGCGTTCGGGTGGTTGCGCCAGGGGTAGGCGCCGGGCTTGATCGTGGTGAACCGGTAACGGCCCGCACGGTCGGTGAGGCAGCGGCCGACCCCGGTGAAGTGCGGGTCCAGCGGGGCCGGCCAGCGATCGAGCAGGTGGGCGTAGCGCCCGCCCGCGTTGGCCTGCCACACCTCGAGCAGGGTGTTCGGCACCGCCCGGCCGTCGGCGTCGCGGACCTGCCCGTGCACGACGATGCGCTGCCCGACGGCCTCGCCGCGGCCGTCGCGGGTGAGGTCGTCGTCGCCGGGGTGCACGCGGTCGGCGCCCAGCAGCGGACCGGTGAGCTCGGTGAGCCGCTGGGGTAGCAGGTGCAGGGGTCTCGTCGGGTGGCGCAGGGCGGTGGACCGATAGCTCGCAGAGTCCAGCGGCGGGTGGCTCTCGTCGTCCCGGCGGTAGGGCCCCGACCGGTGCAGCGTCGTCATCAACCCTCCTGGGCGACACGCCTGGGTCGCCCTGCGGACGGTTGCGCGCTCGGTGCCCCACGGTAGGGCGGTCGCGTCCGCGGGGTCAACGACGGGTGGGCGGCCGCGAGGGCGGCCGTGGATCGGCCGACCCCACTGCTCGTGCCCTTCCCTCGGGCGCCCGGATCGGGTGGGATGGGGGCTATGACCGAGCTGGCGAGCCCGCCGGGAACGACCCTGAGCCGTGCCGAGCTGACGGAGTGCCTGCCCGCGCACCGCCGTGAGCTCACCGGCTACTGCTACCGGATGCTCGGCTCCGTGCACGACGCGGAGGACGCGGTGCAGGAGACGATGGTCCGCGCGTGGCGTCGACCGCTTCGAGGGGCGTTCGTCGCTGCGCACGTGGTTGTTCCGGATCGCCACCAACGTGTGCCTCGACGCGCTCAAGGGGCGCACGGCGCGGGCCCTGC
>JAYTHS010000113.1:0-1626 GCA_043732345.1 Frankiales bacterium
CCCACCCGGTCGATCGCGCGGCCCAGCACCGGAGCCCCGAACGCAGCCCCCAGGGCGATGGCCGCGGCGGCGATCCCGGACTGGGTGAACCCGAGCCCCAGCGTCAGCACCACGTGCAGGGTGAGCACCACCGGTGCGGCGGTCACCGGGATGCGCGCGAGCAGGGCCACCACCGTCAGCGAGCGCATCCCCGGGCGCGCGAGCACCTGTCGGTAGGGGTCAAGACGCACGGTCCCCGGTGTCCTCCCGCCCGGGCCCGTCCCGCACCCGGATTCGCTCGCGCGGAGCGAACCTCTCGTCGCGCGGTCGGAGGTTCATTCCCCACGGGCCGCCGCCGAAGCTCAGCAGGCGACCCCGGGCGCCATCCCGTCGGGCACCAACACCTTGGCCATCGACGTCATGGTGGCTGTCATCTGCTCCCCGTACTGCTCGGCCGTGCCCGAGCTGAGCAGCACGACCACCCAGCGGCCGTCCTCCACGTAGCCCGTCGAGCTGTACGTCGCGCCCGGGCCGAGCCCCACCATCCAGCCCTGCTTCACCGCCCAGCTCGCCGCCGCCGAGGGGATGCCGAAGGACTGGTCGCTGCCGTCCGCCGCCGTCGTGGTCGTTCCCGCCATCGCGGCGGACAGCCACGGCCACACCACTGGGTCACGCTGCAGCGCTGCGTACAGCTGCGCGAGGCCCTTCGCGGTCACCTGCGACTCGCCCCACTGCCCGGCCTCCTCCGGCGGGCTGCCGAGGTCGGCGATCCCGTACCGCTCGGCGACCAGGTTCACCACGTCGTCGCCGCCGGCGAGCTCGTAGAGCTCGTCCGCAGCGTCGTCGTCGGACCGGGTGATCATCTGGAGCGCGGTGTCGGCGGTGTCGCCGGTCATTTGACCCGTGACCAGCAGCTCCGTGGCCATCAGTACCTTCACCACGCTGGCGGTGTTGAACTGCATCGTCGCCTGCCCGGCGCTGGTGAGCGTCCCGGTCGTGGTGTCGAGCACGGCGACCGCCGACGTCTCCCCGGCTGCGGTGGCGACGTCGACGGCGACCTGGGCGGCCCGTTGCACGCCGCATCGAGTGCCCGGCGCCGGGGACTTGACCGCCGCGGCCGGGGACTTCACCGACGGCGCCGGGGACTTGACCGTCGTCGCTGCGGCCGCCGAGGGGGTCTCGATCACGGTCTGGACCATGCCCACGTGCACACTGACCGCCATCGCGGTGGCCATGGTGACGGCCCTGATCGTGGTCCGCCTCATCCGGGTGACTACCAGCATGTGCCCTCCCCTGATCGGCGGGCAACGTTCCGCGTCATGTCCAGCGCTAAGGAGAGTAACCCGGCTGCCGACGGCGCTGAAGTTGATCAGCGCCACGAGCCCAGGATCGGGAGCGCCCCTCGTGCTCGACGGCGGTGCCCGCTGAGCGCGGCACCGACCTGCCGATCGCCTGCTGACGGGCTCGTGGGCACCTCACCTGCTTCCCTTTCCCCGGCCCCCCACCACGTCCACCACGCCGGCCGTGTTTTCGGTCACCGGTGACGTCAACCCGTGCTCGCGGCAGGGCACGGTGAGGATCGGCCGCACGAGGACAGCTCCCGCCGATCACGCCTGCTCGCGCGAGCACCACCACGTCGTCCGGCCA
>JAYTHS010000114.1:0-1626 GCA_043732345.1 Frankiales bacterium
GCCCATCGTGTTCCATCGCTCTCGCTCGGCGGTGAACGCGGCCTCGCGGCGCGCCCGGAAGGTCTCGATCTCGGCGGCGTGCTCGGCCTCCAGCGCGGCTACCTCGGACAGCGCGAAGGTGGCCGGGCGGGTCAGCAGCCCCGTCCGTCCGGCGTGCACGTCGGCCCGAAGCTGTGCCAGCTCGTCGGCCGAGACGGGGACGAAGCGCAACCGGTCGAACGGTCGCAGCAGCCACGGCAGCTCGTCGCGGTCAGGAAGGTGGCGCCAGACCGGGACCGTGCGGCCCACGAGCTGGTAGCCGCCGGGGCCCTCCATCCCGTACACGCACAGGTACACCCCGCCGATGCCCACCGCGTTCTGCGGGGTCCAGGTTCGGGCCGGGTCGTACTTGGTCGTGACGAGGCGGTGGCGCGGGTCGATGGGCACGGCCACCGGCGCACCCAGGTACACGTCGCCCAGGCCCACCACCAGGTAGGTCGCCGCGGTGAGCACGTCGAACACCTCGTCGCGCGCGCGGAGGTCGTTGACGCGGCGGATGAACTCCACGTTGTCCGGGCACCACGGGGCGTCCGGGCGCACCGAGCGGGTGTAGCGGGCCATCGCCTCGTGGGCCAGGTGGTGGTCCAGGCAGATCGGCATCGTCACCTCCCGCACGTCCAGGGTGACGGTGGCGGGGTCGGGTACGTCCACGGCCAGCCGCGCCAGCAGCTGCGCCAGCGCGACGAGCCCCAGCCGGGCCGGATCCACCCGCACCAGCAGCGAGCGCACCCCCTCGACGACCTCGCTGACCCCGCCCGGGTTCGCCGCGCGCAGGGCGTCGGCCAGCAGGTGCACCCACACCCGCACGGTGAGGTCGAGCACCGGCGGCCCGACCTCCACGAGCAGGTGCTCGTCGCCCGCCCGGCGCACGGTCAGCGCCGGGCGGTGCCCGTCCGCGGGCAGGGAGACCAGGGCGGCGGGTCGCTCCGGCCCGGCGGGGACCAGCCGCTCGACCGCACCGCCACCGAGCTGGCGATCGAGCACAGCGGCGACGGCCGCGCGGGGCTCGGCCAGCACCCGGTGCCGCTCGGCGAGCGCGGTATCCGCCTGCTGGGGGGTGACCGGGACCAGCCGCACGGTGTCCCCGGGGCGCAGCTGCCCCAGCTTCCAGCGGTCGGCCCGGGTGACGACGCAGGGCACCACGAACCCGCCCAGGCTGGGGCCGTCCGGTCCGACCACCACGGGGGTGTCGCCGCTGAGCATGATCCCGCCGACTGGGTAGGCGCTGTCGTGCACGTTGGACGGGTGCAGGCCCGCCTGGCCGCCGTCGGTGCGCGCCCACCCGGGGCGGGGACCGAGCAGGCGCACCCCGGTGCGGTCGGCGCGGTGGTCGACCGTCCAGCAACCCTCGAACAGCGCCGTCACCCCGTCGTCGGTGAGGTGCTCCGGCGCCCCGTGCGGGCCGGGCACCACCGCCAGCGCCCAGGTGCCGGTGAGCTCGGGCAGCAGCGGCGCCACGTCCAGGGGGGCCCCGAGGTTCTCCGTCCGTCCCAGCGCCAGCTCGTCGTCGACGGCCAGCGCCCGGCCGTCCACCCCGCCGAGCGCGCCCAGCAGGAAGGTCGCCCGGCTGCCCAGCACCCGGGGCAC
>JAYTHS010000115.1:0-1624 GCA_043732345.1 Frankiales bacterium
GCGGACACCTGGGTCCCGACGGCCGGCAGGGTCACGAACACGATGTCACCGAGCGCCTCCTGGGCGAAGTCGGTGATACCCAGCCGAAGGACGGCCTCGGAACCTGTCCCGACGACGCGGACCCACTCGTGCTCGGCGGTGTACTTCAGGTCGGCGGGGTTCACCGGCACCTCTCGGTCAGGGGGGAGCGGTGACGTCATCGTGCACCGCTGTCGGGGACGGGTCGAGCGTAACGAGGTGCTCGCAGCACTCGCAACGCCCCCACCCGGAGCGCGTCCGAACGGGTGACCTGGGTCGCGCCCCCAGCCTGTCGCACGACGTCCTCGACGCCCCCGGGGATCGCCATGGCCCCGGCCAGCGCACTGCTGTCACCGATCACCGTGAAGCGGTACGGCGGGGCGAGCGACATCCCGTCCACGGCCACGCCGCGGGCGTCGTCCACCAGCGCGGTATTGGCCACGACGCGCACGGTGGCGACGGTGGAGCCCTGCCCGGTGCCGTCGAGCTGCGCCGCCTCGGCCCCAGCGTTGCGCAGTTCCTCGAGGGCGTTCAGCAGTAGCGAGGCGCTGACCTTGTGGGCCGGGTCATCGATCCGCACCTGCACTCCCGGGCCGGTGGCCGGCAGCGTGCCAGCGAGCACGCCGAGCACGGCGCTGCGTCGGCGTGCCTCGGCGAGTGCTGCCGTCGTCGCCCCGCCGCCGCTGGACAGGCGCTGCTGGGTCGCCGTGAGCGCGTCGATTTCTTGCTGGAGCCGATCGTTGCGGTGGGACAGGTCGTCCAGGATCTGGACGAGGTCCTCCTGGCGGGCCCGGACGAGCACCGCGTCCCCGGCGTTGCTGCGGACCTGGATCACCAGGGCGAACCCCAGGACCCCCAGCAGGCCGGCGACCGCGAGGTCGACCCGGCGGGTGCGCGGGCGCAGCAGGCTCCGCCAGGACAGCGCGGTCATGCGCGGAACAGGTGTCGACGGATGGCGGCAGCGTTGGTGAAGATCCGGATGCCGAGGACGACGACGACCCCGGTCGAGAGCTGGGCCCCGACCCCGAGCTGGTCGCCGAGGAAGACCACCAGTGCTGCGACGAGCACGTTGCTGACGAAGGACACGACGAAGACCCGGTCGTCGAAGATGCCGTCGAGCTGGGCCCGTACGGCGCCGAAGACGGCGTCCAGCGCCGCGACGACGGCGATCGGCAGGTAGGGCTGGAGCTCGGCCGGGACGGTCGGGTGCACGACGAGCCCCAGCACGACCCCGAGGACGAGGGCGAGGGCGGGGATCACGGCTGGGCCGCCCGGGCGGCCCGTAGGACCGGCGTGACGGCTGCCGGCAGGTCGAGCCGGTCGGCCTGCTGCACCCGGAAGCCGATGCCGTAGACCGACGTGAGCGTCTTGAGCCGGCGCGCCACGGCAGAGTCGACGAAGGTCGGCTCCATGGCCGCGGGGTCCCCGACCGCCCGGACGAGGTACGGCGGGGACAGCGGCCGCAGGTCGACCAGCACGGCCTCGCCCGCAGCGCGGATGGCTGTCTGCACCGTCAGCCGTTGGTCGTTGACCGACATGGCCTCCGCGCCGGCGGCCCACAGGCCGTTGACCACGTCCTGCAGGTCCCGGTCGTAGATGCGCCCGT
>JAYTHS010000116.1:0-1619 GCA_043732345.1 Frankiales bacterium
GTCGTCGCCGACTGCGACGAGCGGGCGCTGACCAGCGCGCTGCCGACGCTGGGCGACCCGCGCTCCGCCGCCCGCAGCGTCTACGACGCGGTGGCCGGCTTCGGTCCTCTGCAGCGCCACCTCGACGACCCCACGGTCGAGGAGGTGTGGATCAAGTAGCGACTGCGCGCTGGGTGAGTCCTGGGCGCACGTCGCGTCGAGGACGCTCTCCTCCGAAGCGTGGTCCATGTCGGCACTCCCGGCTGAGGAGCAGAACGGGCGCTTATGGCCGAGCTTGACTCTCCAGGTAGGCAGCAGGCAGCAGGCAGCGACGGCGACGGCGGCTAGAGAACACACCGGGGGCGGGTGCGATCAGGGCGGTGGGCGTCCGTCGAACACAGCGGTCTTCTGGATTCGGAGCGTCACTTGAAGTAGCCGAGAAGCGGACACGTCAGGACATTGACGGTGACCGGGCCCTCGGGGGCGCCGTCAGCGCAGCAACGGATCGTGAACCGTCTGACCGCCGTCGTCCGACCTCGTGGCGAAGTCTGGACACTGTGGGCGCCCACGTGTATCACCGTCGAGGGTCTCCCTACCCGCGATACGGGTCACGCGTCCCATCCAGACATCGCCTGCCTGCCTCCTCGTGCGAGCGCCAAGGGCCTGCGGCCGGGACGGGCAACAACCACCGGGAACCGGCCGCCGCGGAGGCGCCCACGCGTACGGAACGTGTGCAGGTGGTTGTCGATCTTGCCTCCAGGAGCGTCGCTCTACGGTGTGGGCAGATGCTCATTCTTGGGGTCGCTGCATGATGCTCCCGCCAGAGACGGCCCCGAGACGGTCGTCTGCGCACTTCTCTCGGCAGAGCTCGTCGTCCGGATGACCGATCAGCGCCGGCGACGCGACGGGGTCGGAGGCGGCGCTTGGCCGTGCAGGCCGGGTTTGGTTCGGGCCCGGGCGTCAGGCCCCGAGCCAGCACGCGCTCTTGCGACCGCGACTCGCCTCGGTGGCACGGTCGAGCATCTCGGTCCAGCCTATGCACGCAAAGCGAGGTAGTGACCATGCGGAGCGCAGAGCGGGCGCGTCTGACCGGGCCGGTCACCGAGGCGCCTGCTGCCCGAGCGCCGGCCGACGTGGGGTGTCGGGCTCCTCGGACGAGTGCACCGGGGCCTCTGGCGCCTCGTCGTTGTCGAGGCCGCCCACGGCGAGCTGACCCACTTCCAGAAAGAGCGAGCCCAGATCGATCAGGCGCTCCACGCGCTCGCAGGGCAGAAGCTTGCCGCGCGCGGTGTGCCGCTTGCGGCTGCTCTTGGGGCCGCCGAAGGGGGCCGCGGCGACCTGTCTCGCAGATCGTCGACAAGCGCCCGATTGTGCGCGGCATTGGCGGCGAAGGTGCGGCTGTGAACATTGACGGCACTGGTCAGCTTGGGCATTGGCGGCGGTTGAGCCGTGTGCGCGGCGGTCTTCAGAGCTGTCAGTGAGAGTCTCCCGTCTCAGCTTTGCCGTGTACCTTGCCGCTCCGGGAGGTCGTGAATGGCACAAACGTCGCTGCAGGATTGGGTTGGACGCAGCGAGCGGCTCACCGACGACGTGGTCGCCACGCCCCTCGCCGCGCTCGCCGCCACCCTCGGCCGGCCGGT
>JAYTHS010000117.1:0-1618 GCA_043732345.1 Frankiales bacterium
GCCCCGAGAACCGCAGCGGTGGGCTGATGAGGAACGCGCCGACCACGCTGGGGTCACACCCCCACCGCAGGGCGAGGTCGGTGCCGAAGCTCCACCCCACCAGCCAGGGCGCAGGCAGCCCCTCGGCCTCCACGAGGTCCAGAGCGGCGGCCACGTCATACTTCTCGTCCTCGGAGCCGCCGAAGGTGCCCTCACTGGTGCCGGCGTCGCTGGTGGTGCCTCGGGTGTTGAAGCGCAGCACCGCGATGCCCGCGAGGGCCGGCAGCCGATAGCTCATCTTTTTCAGCAGGTGGCTGTCCATCATGCCGCCGCCGGAGGGCAACGGGTGCAGGCACACGATGGTCTCCACCGCGGGGCGGTCCCGCGGCAGCGCGAGCTCACCCACCAGGGCCAGCCCGTCGGCCGTGTGCAACGTGACGGGGCGGCGCTCGGCAGGCAGGACGGTGGTGCTGCGGATCTCGACTGTCAACGGTCCAACCACTCGCGGACGGCGGCCGTGAGGAACGCGAGGTCCTCGGGGATGCCCTCTGGGCTTCCGGCACCGTGCCCCCAGATGCTCGGGATGGGCCGCAGCTCGGCATGCGGGAGGTGCTCGAGCTCGGCGGCGTTGTCGGCGACCCGGAAGTACAGGTCCGTGTCCCCCGGCAGCAGTAGCACCTTGGCCGTGATCGCCTGCAGGGCCGCCGGCAGGTCACCGCCGAGCGCGATGTCGGCGTGCATCCAGGTCATGGCCTGCGCGTAGAGGTTCGCCGCCCGACAGGACCCGAACCCGGCCTCCCAGTCGTCCCGCAGGAACGTCTCCAGGTCAGGAGCACCCAGGGCGGTGCGGTAGAGCTCGGCCCGGTAGAAGTCCTGGCTCAGGCCCCACCCGGCGTAGACGTGACCGAACGCCTTGAGGCTCGCGACCGGCTCGGCGCTGAAGCGTCCACCGCCGAGGTGTTCCGGAGCCGCCTCGAGCAGCCGCAGCAGGCCCGACAGGAAGACCCGGTTGTGCACCGCCGTGCGGGCACTGCCGCACACGATGATCGCCCGCTCGACGAGCTCGGGGTAGAGCGAGGCCCAGTGGTAGGACTGGATGGCACCCATCGAGAAGCCGTACGCCGCAGCCACTCGCGTCACCGCGAACACCTCGGTGAGCAGCCGGTGCTGGGCGCGGACGTTGTCACCGGCCGTCACCAGCTCCGGCCAGTCCTCGGTGTCGGCGGCCGAGGAGGACCGGCCGCCCGAGAACATGTCGGGGATGACGACGAACCACCGCGTGGGGTCCAGGACCCCGTCCGGCCCGAGCAGCCAGGTGAGGTCGTCGGAGGTCGCGGTGTAGCTGCAGGGGTAGACAATGACGTTGTCGCGCGCCTCGTTCAAGGTTCCGTGGGCCTGCCAGGCGAGCCTGGCACCGCGGATGGTCCCGCCGTTCTCCACCTCGAGGTCCCCGAGCTCGAGCACCCCTTGCTGCACCGGCCAGTCACTCATGCGTCGTCCCCTGTCGTCTGTCAGTAGCGGGGGGCTCCGCGCCCCCTCTCGACCGTAGGCCCTCGGCGTCCCCGGGCCTGCCAGCAGGCGGTGTGCCAGTGCCGACGGCTGTCCGGGTCACCGGTCGGCCACGCCACGACGTGCGAAA
>JAYTHS010000118.1:0-1616 GCA_043732345.1 Frankiales bacterium
TACACCTTCCAGTACTCCCGACGCCCCGGCACGCCCGCCGCTGAGCTGCCGGTCCTGCCCAAGCAGGTCGTGCAGGAGCGCTACGAGCGGCTGGTCGCGCTGCAGGAGCAGATCACGTACGACGGGATGCTGGCCCAGGTCGGCCGGACCGTCGAGGTGCTCGTCAGTCAGGGGGAGGGGCGCAAGGACGGGCCCGAGCAGATGACCGGCCGGGCCCGCGACAACCGGCTGGTGCACCTGCCGCGCGTAGACGGCGTGCGCCCCGGCGACGTCCTGACCGCCGTCGTCACGGGCGCGGCGCCGCACTACCTACGCGCGCAGGGGGTGCTTCATCACCGTCGTACGCCGGCGGGTGACGCCTTCGAGACCGGCCGCTCGCCGCGGACCCCGGGGGTGCTGCTGGGGATGCCGGGTGTCGGCGCGCCGGCCTTGCTCGCGATCCCGGGGGTGGGCTCGGCGTGTGGCCCGCCCCCGGCGGGCCTGGGCTCGGCGTGTGGCCCGGCCCCGGCGGGCCTGGGGTGACGGCTTTCGAGCCCGAGGACCTCGAGCAGCGGTGGACCGACCGGCTCTACCTGCGCCGCCTGGTCGCGGCCGACGAGGACGCCGTCGTCGCGCTGGAGAGCGACCCGGCGACCTACGCGCACGAGGAGCCACCGACGGTCGAGCAGGCGCGCGAGCGCTTCGCAGGCTTCCTGGGCCAGTGGGCCGGCGACGGCGTCGGCTACTGGGCCGTCGAGGTGCGGGGCACCCTCGTTGGGACCGCCGGGCTGCGCTTCCAGGTGTGGCGCAAGCGTGAGTGCTGGAACCTGGGCTACCGCTTCTCACCCGCCGTCTGGGGACGCGGCTACGCCACCGAGGCTGCGCTCGAGGCCGTCCAGTGGTCCTTCGGTCACGTCCCCCGGCTGGCTGTGGTCGCCCTCACCCACCCCGACAACGCCGCCGCGATCGCGGTGGCGCTCGGTGCGGGCCTCGACCGCCGCCCCGACCTCGACGCCGACGGCCTGACCACCCTCGCCACCCGCTGGTAGCCCGCCGGCGCGTCCTACCCGGCCCGCGTACCGGTTCGTGCCTCGCACCGGCCAACCAGCGCACCGGCCGACCGGCGCACCGGCCGACCAGCGCACCGGCCGAGCGGTGCGCCGTACCGACCGGTGCGCCGTACCGGCCGTCGCTGAAGATCTGCGGTGCTGGCCGTGCGATATGACCCTGCGTGGTCGATTTCGTCGTCCGCCCAGCCGAACATCTTCAGCGACGTTGGGTGCGAGCGGCAGCAACGTGGGGTGCGAGCGGCAGCCACGTGGGGTGCGAGCGGCAACGACCGTGGGGTGGGAGCCGCAGCCACGTGGGGTGCGAGCGGCAACGACCGTGGGGTGCGAGCGGCAACGACCGTGGGGCGGGAGCGGCAACGACCGTGGGGCGGGAGTGTCAGCGACGTGGGGCACCAGCCTCAGCGACAGGCGCTGCCGACGAGGTGACCGGCCGGTGACCGGCCGGTGCCGGGTCCCGCCGACGAGGTGGCCGCGACCGTCGGCCAGCCCGGGTCCGCTAGACAGGAGCGCATGCCACCGCCGTCCGTCGACACCGTCGTCGCCGTCGTGGGACCGACGGCTGCGGGC
>JAYTHS010000119.1:0-5644 GCA_043732345.1 Frankiales bacterium
GGCCTCACGGGCACGCCGCTGGCCTTCGCCGGTCCGGCGCGGACCGGAGACAGCGCCGTGGTTGTCGGCTATCCGCTCGACGGGCCGTTCCGGGCCGACGCAGCCCGCGTCCGCGGGACGGAGCAGGCCAAGGGCCCAAACATCTACCAGTCCCGCACGGTCCTCCGGGAGATCTACGCCCTCCGGGCTCGGGTCCGCCCCGGCAACTCCGGGGGGCCGCTGCTCGACCCGACGGGCCGCGTGCTCGGCGTGGTCTTCGCGGCCGCGGCCGACGACCAGGAGACCGGGTACGCGCTGACGGCTCGGGAGGTGGCCTCCGACGTGGCTGCGGGGCGGGCCGCCACGGCCAGGGTGGGCACCGGGGCCTGCGACTGACACGCCTCCCGCCGGTGCGGACGGTCGTACCCCGCAGCGCGGACGGGTACTAGCGGAGTGCTTACTCCTGCAAGCAGTGCGCGCCGGCTGGGCCCGCCAGACCCGAGGAGGTGCGCCATGGACCGTCCTACCCCGACCTTCGGTGCGAGCTGGGTCGGTCCCGGCCTGCCCCACACCGAGGCCGAGCTGGTGCTCGGCTACGCGTCGACGGGAGCGGGCGAGGTCGAGACGCACGCTGCCCTGGTGCTGCTCAGCTCCTTCGCCGGCACCGACCTCGACGGCGACCTCGACGGCGACCTCGACGGGGACCGGTTGCGGCAGCTGGCCCAGGGGTTCCTGGACAACCTGGCTACGGCGGTGGAGACCCGCAACCGCGCAGCGTGATCGACGGCGGGTCGGCGTCGCCGGCCTCGACCCGCTCGGCGGCGGCCACGGCCTGGGCCGCGACCGGGTGGTTCCCCAGGTTGCCGGCGCCCCGGCGCAGCAGCCGGGCAGCCCCGACAAGGTTCCCTCGCTGCAGGTGGGTCAGCCCGACGCAGACCTGCGCGAGGCCCTGCCAGGTCGCCCGCTCCCGCGAAGGGGCGGCCTTCCACGAGGCCTCGAGCACCTCGTGCGCGCTGAACGCTCGGCCCTGGTCGAGCAGCCGCTGGGCCTTCTCGAGCGCCTCGTCGGGGGGCAGGGGCGCCTCCGGTACGGGCTCCACGGCCAGCGGTGAGCCGACCGCCACCGGCCGGCCCAGCGCGTCACGCGCCCGCATGCTCCAGCAGCAGCGCGCTGACGGTCGCCGGGTCCTCCTGGTGCGGGAAGTGCCCGACGTGGTCCAGGACCACCAGCTCGTACCCGCCGTGTGCGAAGGCACCGGAGCCGTGGGCGCTGTCGGGCCGAATGCAGCCGTCTAAGGCGCCGTGGACCTGCAGCACCGGCACGTGGACACCCTGCGAGACGAGCGTCCGGAAGCGCCGGCCGCTCGGTCGGGTCAGTGAGCGCACCGACCAGCGGTAGTACTCCAGCGCGCAGTGGGCCACCGCGGGCACGGCCATCGCCTCGCGGCAGCGCCGGTCGGTCTCGGCGTCGGGGAACCCCGGGCCACCCCAGCGCGCAAGCAGCGTCGACACCAGGTCGCCGTCCTTCAGCCGGGCCTCCGGCGCCTTCGGCACCTGGAAGAAGCCGATGTACGACGACATCCGCGTCTGCCGCGGCTCGCTGACCAGAGCCTGCAGGAACCGCGTCGGGTGGGGCATCGACAGCACGGCCAGGCTGCGCACGACCCGTGGGTGCAGCGTGGCGGTGGCCCACGCGAGGTAGCCGCCCCAGTCGTGGCCGACAAGGACGGCGTCGTCGGCCCCGAGCGCGCGGACCAACCCGGCTATGTCGGCGCTCAGCGTGTAGGCGTCGTACCCGCGTGGGGGCTTGTCGGTGGCGCCGTAGCCGCGCAGGTCGGCCGCAACGGCATGGAAGCCCGCGTCACCTAAGGCGACGAGCTGGTGCCGCCAGCTCCACCAGAACTCCGGGAAGCCGTGCAGCAGCAGCACTAGCGGGCCGTCGGGCGGTCCGTGCTCGGCAACGTGAAAGCGCAAGCCGGACGCCGTGACGTCCCGGTGGGTCCACGGTCCCTCGACAAGGACGGAGGACTCCTCAGCGGTCACCGGACCAGAGTAGGTCTCAGGCGACGGGCTCCTGCGCACACTTGGTCGGAGCGACCGTCGGGTGCTTGGCCCACGCGACGTCATCCTTGACGGTCTCGAGGGTCTTGGCGGGCGGTCTGACCTTCGACAGATTCTTCTTGCCCTTGAGGCCCAGGACGGCGGCGGCCAGCAGGTAGAACGCGCCGACCAGCAGCAAGCCCGCCCAGGTCCCGAGCGCCTCGCCGATGCCGAACGCCGCCCCGGTGCTGAGGAAGACCAGCGCGAGCAGCCCCGCCCCACCGGCTCCCCCGAGCAGCCCGGCGCCCTTGCCGGCCGCAACCACACCCTGCGTGATCTCGAGCTTTGCGAGCTCGACCTCCTTGCGCATGAGATAGGACAGGTCACCGGTCGCCCGGCCGACCAGCTCGCCGAGGGTCTGCTCGCTCACGTCGTACGCCTTCCGTCGGCGCGGCCGGACGCCGCTGGGTCGGGTCCTACCCGCCGGGGTGACGGGCACACGGGTCAGCCGGCAGACAGGGCGATCTCCACGCCGTCGCGGCCGGCGTCCTTCGCGGCGTGCAGGCTAGAGCGCGGAGGTCCCCGTAACGGCCGCCGCCATGCTCGCGTCGATGGCCTGCACAACCGTGGGGTCGGCCAGCGTCGTCACGTCACCCAGCTCCCGCCGCTCGGCGATGTCGACGAGCAGCCGCCGCATGATCTTGCCGCTGCGGGTCTTGGGCAGCTCGGGGGCGATGAGGATCTGCTTGGGCTTGGCGATCGGCCCGATCTCCTTCGCGACGTGGTTGCGCAGCTCGACGAGCAGCGCGTCACCGGTGTCGACGACGTCGGCCTTGAGGGTCACGAAAGCGATGATCGCCTGGCCGGTCGTGGGGTCGGCGGCGCCCACGACGGCAGCCTCGGCAACGCTCGGGTGGCTGACCAGCGCCGACTCGACCTCAGTGGTGCTGATCCGGTGGCCGCTGACGTTCATCACGTCGTCGACCCGGCCGAGCAGCCACAGCACGCCGTCCTCGTCCCACTTGGCGCCGTCACCGGCGAAGTAGCGCCCCTCGAAGCGGCTCCAGTAGGTCTCCCGGAAGCGCTGCTCGTCGTTCCAGATCCCGCGCAGCATCGACGGCCACGGCTCGTCGAGGGTGAGGAAGCCGGCCTTCGTCGGCGTACCGCTGTCGTCGACGACGTCGATCGAGATGCCCGGCAACGGACCCATCGCCGAGCCGGGCTTGCAGCTCGTGACCCCCGGCAGCGGGGCGATCATCATCGCGCCGGTCTCGGTCTGCCACCAGGTGTCCACGATGGGGCAGCGCCCACCGCCGATGACCTCGCGATACCAGATCCAAGCCTCCGGGTTGATGGGCTCACCGACGCTGCCCAGCACCCGCAGGCTCGTCAGGTCGTGGCCGCCGGGCAGGTCGTCGCCCCACTTCATGAACGTCCGGATCGCCGTGGGGGCGGTGTAGAGGATGCTCACGCCGAGCTCCTTGACGATCGACCACCAGCGGTCCTTGCCGCCGGCGTCGGGTGTTCCCTCGTAGATCACCGACGTCGTGCCGTTGGCCAGCGGGCCGTAGACGGCGTAGCTGTGGCCGGTCACCCAGCCGACGTCTGCGGTGCACCAGTAGACGTCGGTCTCGGGCTTGAGGTCGAAGACCGCCCAGTGCGTCCAGGCCGCCTGCGTCAGGTAGCCCCCGCTGGTGTGCAGGATCCCCTTGGGCTTGCCTGTGGTGCCGGAGGTGTAAAGCAGGAACAGCGGCTGCTCGGCCGGGAACGGCTGCGCCACGTGGGTCTCCGCCTGCTCGTCGAGCAGCTCGTGCCACCACTGGTCGCGCTCGGTCCAGGCGACCTCCTGCGCCGTACGGCGGACGACCACGACGGCCTCGACCGCGGGGCAGCGGGCCACGGCCTCGTCGACGGCGGGCTTGAGCGCACTCGGGGCCCCCCGCCGGTAGCCGCCGTCGCTGGTGATGACGACCTTGGCCTGGGCGTCGGTGATCCGGTCGACCAGCGCCTGGGCGGAGAAGCCGCCGAACACCACGCTGTGGACGGCGCCGATCCGGGCGCAGGCGAGCATCGCGACGGCAGCCTCGGGGAT
This sequence comes from Frankiales bacterium, assembly GCA_043732345.1. Lineage (GTDB taxonomy): Bacteria > Actinomycetota > Actinomycetes > Mycobacteriales > SCTD01 > RYN-111. The sequence continues at coordinate 4,111 of JAYTHS010000119.1, forward strand.
CATCGGCAGGTAGATCATGACCCGGTCGCCGGCGACGACCCCGAGGCTGGTCAGGGCGTTCGCGGCCTTGCAGACCTCGGTCAGCAGCTCGGCGTAGGTCAGGGTCCGGCGGTCGCCAGCGGGTTCGCCGACCCAGTGGTAGGCCACCCGGTCGCCGAGGCCGTTCGCGACGTGCCGGTCCAGGCAGTTGGCGGCGACGTTGAGCTCGCCACCGACGAACCAGGACGCGAACGGCGGCCGCCAGTCCAGGACCTGCGTCCACGTGGTGGTCCAGTCCAGCCGCTGCGCCTGCTCCGCCCAGAACCCGAGCCGGTCCTCCGCGGCCCGCTGGTAGGCCTCCGCCTGCACGTTGGCGGACGCGGCGAGCCCCGCCGGGGGGTCGAAGCGGCGGTTCTCGCTGGCCAAGGCGGACAGGTCGGTCATGGGTCGGGCTCCTCGCGTCGTAGGTCGGGCTCGACCTTGTCCCACCGGGCTGCCCGGGGCAAGCGCCCCTAGCCTTGTCCCCCGTGACCAACCCGCCGGACCCCCTCGCTGCCCTGCTCGCCCTGCCCGGGGTCATCGAGGCCGTCACGGAGTCCCGGGCCGCCGTCGACGGGCTGCTCGGCCACCGGGTCCTGCGCCGCCGGTCCGCCGAGGTCACCGCGGAGTCGGCGCTGCGCGGCGCCCGGGCGTCGGCGGAGCTCGAGGGTGCCGGGATGGAGCTGGAGCGGCTGCGCGGTCAGCTCATGAACGGCCAGCAGGTGACGGTCCAGTCCAAGGACGTGCGGCTTGGTCAGCTGGCCGCCAACGCCGTACGGCTGCACGCCGACCTGGGCTCGCTGCTGCCGTCGTGGAAACGCTCTCCCAAGCAGGCCCTGGCTCGGCTGCACGTGCTCGCCGCCGCTGACCTCGGTCTTCCCGAGGACGCCCTGGGCCGGCCCCGGACGCTGCCGACCGACCCGGTCGAGGACCCCCTGGAGCTTGGACCGGCCCCCTCCCCGATGGAGGTGTCGGCTCGCCTGGACGGCCTCACCCGGCTGCTGCTCAACGCGACCTCCGCGCCGGCCGTCGTGGTGGCGGCCGTCGTCCACGGGGAGCTGCTGGCGCTGCGGGCCTTCGGGTCGGCCGACGGGCTGGTGGCCCGGGCCGCCGCCCGCCTGGTGCTCGTCGACCGCGGCCTGGACCCCAAGGCCGTGTCTGCTCCCGAGGTCGGGTACGCCGAGCTTGACGCCGCCGGGCTGCGGGCCTCTCACACGCACGCCTACGCTCACGCCGCTCGGGGCTACGTCACCGCCGGGCGGTCGGGGGTCGGCGCCTGGGTCGTGCACTGCGCCCAGGCCACCGCGCTCGGGGCCCGCGAGGGCGTCGCGGTGTGCGAGGCCCTGTTGCGCGCCACCGGCTGAGCCTCGCCGCCCGTACGTCCTCCGGACCCACGGGTGGCCGGGCGCGGGCGTGATGACGCAACGCCGGCCGGGCACGACGGAACGGCCCCCCGCCGCATGAGGTGGGGGGCCGTCGCCATGCGCGGGGTCGGGAGTGACCATGGCGTGCTGTC
>JAYTHS010000120.1:0-1609 GCA_043732345.1 Frankiales bacterium
CGACGTCGGCGACGGCGAGCAGGTGGTGCTGCATCTTCGCGATGGGTGACTCGGCGCTGTCGACCGAGTGCGTGAGCGGGTCGGCCAGGTAACGGTGGACGATCTGGTCGACGCCATTGTCCAGCGTCGCGGAGAACAGCATCCGCTGGCCGCGCTTCGGTGTCTTGTCCATAAGGCGCTTGACGCTCGGGAGGAACCCGAGGTCGGCCATGTGGTCGGCCTCGTCGAGGACGGTGACCTCGACCCCGGACAGGTCGCAGAACCCCTGTCCGATGAGGTCCTCGAGCCGGCCGGGGCAGGCGATGAGCACGTCGACGCCAGGGGCGAGGGCCTTGACCTGTGGGCCCTGGCCGACGCCACCGAAGACCACAGCCGTGGTGAGGCCGGTCGCGCGGGCGAGGGGCTGGACGACGGCGAGGACCTGGTTGGCGAGCTCCCGCGTCGGCACGAGGACCAGAGCGCGGGGCTGGCGCGGGCGCCGGGTGCCACCGGTCAGCCGGACCACCAGGGGGAGGCTGAAGGCGAGCGTCTTGCCGCTGCCAGTGCGGCCGCGACCGAGCACGTCGCGTCCGGCGAGCGTGTCGGGGAGCGTCGCGACCTGGATGGGGAAGGGGATGGTGATGCCGTCGGCGGTGAGGCTGGCCACGAGGGCCGCTGGGACGCCGAGGTCGGCGAAGGAGGGGATGGTGCTCATGCGGGAGGAGGTCCTGTCGGGTCTGGGGGGTCTCGGTGCCGTGCCGTGCCTCGGCATCGGTGGCCTGGGCCGGTGACGTGCTTGCGGGGGATGCCGTCACCCGCTACCTGGCCTGAGTCTGTCAGCCTGCGTCGTCGACAACACCGACCGACGGCGTGTCGTTCCCCACTTCCTGCCGCCGTCACCCACTGAGTCCGGGTGCCAGGCTGAGGTGGTGACCGTCGCGCTGGAGGGATTCCATGCGGTCAAGCACGCGCTGCGCTTCGCACCGGACCTGGTCGACCTCGTGATGGTCCGGTCCTTCTCGGCCGCCGCGGCGCTGGCCTCCGAGCTGGCCCCGGACGTCGCCGTCCCGTTGCTGGCCCGGGCGGTGCAGGCCGCGGTGGACCATCCCACCGGCGTGTCGGGCACCGCCCGGCGCCCGACCTCGGACACCTCGGTGCTGCGCTCCCGGACCAGCCCGCTGGTGGTGCTGGACGACCCGCGGCACCCCGGCAACGCCGGCGCAGCCATCCGGGTGGCGGCAGCAGCCGGCGCGAGCGGGCTCGCCGTCGTAGGCGCGCTCGACCCCTGGGGCGCCTCGGTCGTCCGGGGCTCTGCCGGACTGCACTTCGCCCTGCCGGTGCTGTCCTGCACCGTCGATGACCTGCGTGGCCCGGTCCTGGCCCTCGACGCCGACGGCAGCCGGCTGGGGGTCGTCCCGGATGACGCCGTCCTGGTCGTGGGCAGCGAGAGGAACGGTCTGTCGCCGGCGTTGCGCGCGCGTGCCGACGCCGTGGTCGCCCTGCCGATGCGTGAGGGCGTGAGCTCCCTCAACCTCGCCACGGCCGTCGCCGCGGCCCTCTACGCCTGGCGCCTCACGAAGCCCTAGCCCGGTGGTCCCGGGTCCTGCTCTCGGGTCCGGTCCCGCGGTCA
>JAYTHS010000121.1:0-5639 GCA_043732345.1 Frankiales bacterium
GCTGCTCGCGGTCTTCGGCCTGCTGGTCGTGACTGCGACCCCCGTGCACCAGATCGGCACGCGGCTCGCGCTGCTGCGCGACACCTTGCTGCTGCGGCCCAAGCCTGCCCCGCCAGCTCCGGAGCTGGGGCCGCTCGCCCCCCTGCTGCGGACCCGGCCGCGCCGCCGGGTCGGTGTCCAGGAGGCCCCCGAGGACCTCGATCCAGTCCTGCGCGCCGAACCGGTCGAGCCCGTTGCGACCCGCGACCACGCAGCCTCCGAGCCGCCCCCGCACACCCCTTTGCCGAAGAAGGCCGAGCAGCTGCTGCTCAAGGGTGACTACTTGCTGCCGCCGGATGACCTGCTCGGTGCCGGCACGCTTCCCAAGAAGCGCAGCGCCGCCAACGACGAGGTCATCGCGGCCCTGTCGCAGGTGCTCGTCGACTTCCAGGTCGACGCCCGTGTCACCGGCTTCAGCCGCGGTCCGACGGTGACCCGCTACGAGATCGAGCTCGGCCCAGCGGTCAAGGTCGAGCGGATCAAGACGCTGGCCCGCAACATCGCCTACGCCGTCAAGAGCCCCGACGTCCGCATCATCGACGTCATCCCCGGCAAGAGCGCCATCGGCATCGAGATCCCCAACACCGACCGGGAGCAGGTCAGCCTCGGCGACATCCTGCGCAGCCCCGTCGCGACCGGCGACCACCACCCGATGCTCGTCGGGCTCGGCAAGGACATCGAGGGCGGCTTCGTCTGCGCCAACATCGCCAAGACGCCGCACATCCTCATCGCTGGCGCGACCGGCGCCGGCAAGTCGGTCTGCATCAACAGCCTGCTGGTCAGCATCCTGACCCGGGCGACCCCCGACGAGGTCCGGATGGTGCTGGTCGATCCCAAGCGGGTGGAGCTCACGGCGTACGAGGGGATCCCGCACCTCATCACGCCGATCATCACCCACCCCAAGAAGGCCGCCGAGGCCCTGCAGTGGGTCGTGCGCGAGATGGACCAGCGGTACGACGACCTCGCGGCCTCGGGTTTCCGGCACGTCGACGAGTTCAACACCGCGGTCCGCGACGGGCTGCTGATCGCGCCGCCCGGCAGCGAGCGGGTCTACCGGCCCTACCCTTACCTGCTGGTCATCATCGACGAGCTGGCCGACTTGATGATGGTCGCGCCGCGTGACGTCGAGGACTCGATCGTGCGGATCACCCAGCTCGCCCGGGCCGCCGGCATTCACCTGGTCATCGCGACCCAGCGTCCCTCCGTCGACGTCGTCACCGGCCTCATCAAGGCCAACGTGCCGTCACGGCTGGCCTTCGCGACCTCCTCCGGCACCGATTCCAAGGTCATCCTGGACCAGCCCGGCGCCGAGAAACTCATCGGCAAGGGCGACTCGCTGTTCCTGCCGATGGGCGCGAGCAAGCCGCTTCGCATCCAGGGCGCGCTGGTCACCGACGCCGAGGTCAAGGCCGTCGTCGACCACTGCAAGGGGCAGCGCCAGCCGGCGTTCCGCGAGGACATCGGCATCCCGACCATCGCCGAGCGGCAGGTCGACGAGGAGATCGGCGACGACCTCGACGTGCTGTGCCAGGCCGTCGAGCTGGTCGTTACGACGCAGTTCGGGTCGACCTCGATGCTGCAGCGCAAGCTCCGCGTCGGGTTCGCCAAGGCCGGGCGCCTGATGGACCTCATGGAGAGCCGCGGCATCGTGGGGCCGTCGGAGGGCTCCAAGGCCCGCGACGTGCTGATCACCCCCGAGGAGCTCGACGGGACGCTACTGACGCTGCGTGGCTGAGCTCGCGGGGTTGACGCGCGTGCACCACGCAAGCGGTCTAGCGTCGGGATCATGTGCCACAGCGACGCCTCCCGTCCCCCGTCCGCCCCGACCGCCGTCCCCGTGGCGTCGTCCGCCGACCTGGTCCTGACAGCCGCGGACGGCAACCGGGTGCTCGCCCACGAGGCCCGCCCAACGGTTCCGTCCGGTGCCGGCATTGTCGTGATGCCCGACGTACGAGGCCTTCACGAGTTCTACAAGGCCCTCGCGAGCCGCTTCGCGGAGGTCGGGGTGGAGGCCGTCGCGATCGACTACTTCGGGCGTACGGCGCCCGACGACGACCGCAGCGAGGCCTTCGCCTTCATGCCGCACGTCGAGCAGACGACCCCTGAGGGCGTGGCCGCCGATGTGCAGGCCGGCGTCGCCCACGTGTGCGGCAACGGGGCCAGCACGGTCTTCACCGTCGGCTTCTGCTTCGGCGGTGGCTACTCCTGGCGGCAGTCCGCCGACACTCCGGGGCTCGCGGGCTGCATCGGGTTCTACGGCCGGCCGGCATCGGGTCTCGAGGTTGCCGACCGGATGACGGCGCCGCTGCTCATGCTGGTCGCCGGCGCCGACGCGCACATCCCCGTCAAGGACGTCCGCGAGGTCGCTGACGCGGCCGTGGTCGAGGCGGAGTTCGTCGTGTTCGACGGTGCCCCGCACAGCTTCTTCGACCGCACCTTCGCTGAGCACGCCGACGCCGCTGACCAGGCGTGGACCCGGATCCAGGCCTTCATGGCCGCCCACAGCTAGCGCTTGCGTCCGCCCCGGCTCCGCGCGGGCGGTGCCGGTGAGCGGACGCAGAACGTCAGTGGGCCCAGGCGCTGAAGCTGCGCAGCGAGCCCGAGCCGGGCCGCCGCAGCCACGGGAACGGGTGCCGGGCGACGACGTCCAGCGCGGCTGAGCGCCGACGGAAGCCGGGTACGGGTGCGTGCGTGACGGCGAGCGGGAGCCCAGCGAGCTCGACCACCGGGTCGCCAAGGCGGACCTCGCAGTCGAGCTCTCGCAGGCACTCGGCGAGGAAGACCAGCCGCTTGCCGGACAGGCGCAGATGAGCGAGCAGCGGTTCGTCGAACACGAAGACCCGGGGCAGGTCAGGGTGCGCGAGCAGCGCCGGGTCCTCGTCGCCCAGGGACTCCGCGGTGAGCCAGACGTGCGTCGGCGTTCCGGTCAGCTCCGGCGCGGCGGGCCCGCCGTCCGTCGTACCGGCCTTGAGGGCCGCGGGCTCCTCGAGGCGGGCGCCGACCTCGGCCTCAGGCCAGTCCTGGATGGGGCAGGCCTTCTTCAGCGAGCACCGCATGCACAGACCCGGGGCGCGCTTCTCGACCTGCCAGCGGGAGAAGCCGTACGGCTTGCCGGACCCTGCGCCGGTGGTCCACTGCCAGCCGAGGCGGTTGGCCGCCCGCGACCCGTCGAGCAGGTGGGTGAAGAACGCGTCCTCGCCGTCGCGCCAGTCCCGCCCCTCGCGGACGGTCCACTGCGAGGCCATCCACATCCGGGTCTGGTTAACCAGCCAGCCGTCGCCCTCGAGCTCGTCGAGAGTCACCTCCATGCAGTGCATCTGCCGGGGCCAGGCGTCACTGCCGTCAGAGAAGTACGGCGGGTCGGTGCGCAGCGACTGGCCGAGCAGCGGCCCGAGCCGGGCATAGAGGTGCCGGGCGTACTCCTGCCACAGCAGCTCGTCGCGGTACTTGCGGGAGTCCGCGGCCGGGGCGGCGCCGGCGGCCTGCCAGACGCGGGGCAGCGTCAGTAGGCCGTACCGGATATACGGCGACAACCGCGAGGCGCCCCGGTCCTTCTCGGGCAGGACCTGGCTGCGGTTGCGGGCGTAGCCGGTGAGGTCGAGCCCGGCGAGCGCGGTGTCGGCGGCTGCCTGCCCGCCGCGGATCGAGGAGCCTGCGACCGTGTCGCAGGTGAGATGGCCCAGGTGCTGCTGCACCCACTCGACGGCGTCGGACGGGATCGGGGGCAGGTCGGGCACCGGGCCAGTCTGCTGCGACCTCCTAGGGTCCGCACGTGGAGCTGAGCTGGGTGGACCGCACGACCGACCTGTCCGTCCTGGTACCGCTCGTGCAGGCCGTCGCCGCGACCGGGGGAGCCGTCGGCTGGCTGCAGGTCCCGCCGCCGCAGGAGGTGACGGCCTGGGCGTCCGGCCTCATCGACCAGGGCACGTCGCTGCTGCTCGCCACCGAGGGGGCAGGTGCGGTGGGGTGCGGCGCGTGGACCCGGATGGTCGGTCCGGTCCTTCGCAACATGGCCAGCGTGAGCAAGGTCATGACCCACCCGGATGCCCGGGGCCGCGGGGTCGCCGACGCCGTCGTCGCCCGGCTGGTCGCCTCAGCTTGGTCTGCGGGCGTCGAGCTGCTGACCTTGGACGCCCGAGGCAACAACCACGCCGCCCTGCGGCTCTACGCCCGGCACGGTTTCGTGGTCACCGGGCGGCGTCCGGACGCCATCGCGGTAGGGGCCGAGCGCTTTGACTCGGTGCTCATGCACCTGGACCTGCGGACCGGTGACGAGCCGATCGTTCGCCACGGCAGCCGCCACGTCGGCCCGGGACGCACCTGAGCGCCCCGGTCGCCGTGATCTTGTCTTTGTGGACGGGTGGGGGATCGGCCGTACAGTGAAGACGTCGTTCATCACCACGCGAGAGGACCCGGCTGTGACATCCGGCGAGACCGTCGACTCCCTGGGGGCTGTCCTGCGCAGTGCCCGCGAGGCTGCCGGAGTGACGCTTGAACAGGTCAGCGCGGACACGCGCATCCGGGCGACGCTGATCCGCGATCTCGAGGCTGACCGCTTTGCGTCCAGCGGTGGCGCCGTTTACGCCCGGGGCCACCTGCGGGCGATCGCTTCGGCGGTCGGGGCCGATCCGGCGCCGCTGGTCGCACGGTTCGACGCCGAGCAGGGGCAGGTGGTCCCGTCGCTGCCGGTCGAGCCCGACCTCGGTCCCCGTCGCCCCGCGTCATTCGGGGGCACCGGGTTCGGAAGCACGGGGTTCGGCGGTACAGGGCTCGTCGCGCCGGTCGCCGGACCGGACCGCACCGGTCCGCGCTGGGGCATCGCCGTCGCCGGGGCGGCTGTCGTCGTGGCCGGGGTCCTCGCCATCGGCTATAGCACCTCCTCCGGCACGCCGACGGCGTCGACGCCGGGGACGCTCGTGGCCTCGCCCCGTCCCAGCGCCAGCCCGACCCCCCCGGTCGTGCAACCCCCCGACCCTGGCGCCGTCGCCGCCAAGCCCCCGGCCACCGGGGCCCAGTTGCGCGTGCGCGTCGTCGGCGGCACGTCGTGGGTCTACGTCAGCGACGCCTCGGCGCGACTGCTGTTCCAGGGGCTGCTGCAGGACGGGCAGTTCAAGGACTTCACCGACCCCACCCGGCTCAAGGTCGTCGTCGGCAACGCCGGGGCCGTCAACCTCAACTGCGGCGGGCAGGACGGCGGGCCCGCCGGTCAGGGCGGCGCGGTCCGGCACTTCAGCTGCACCGCCAAGGGCCTCACGCCCAGCGCCTGAGGCCCGACGGCCCGGCTCCCTAGACTGCCCGGGTGAGCAGTGGTCGGCGTCTGTCCCTCGTGACTCTCGGCTGCGCCCGCAACGAGACCGACTCCGAGGAGCTCGCCGGCCGGCTGGACGCCGCGGGCTGGACCCTGTCGGACGACGCCCCGGACGTTGTGGTCGTCAACACCTGCGGTTTCGTCGAGCAAGCCAAGAAGGACAGCATCGACACGCTGCTCGCGGCCCACGACACCGGGGCCCGCGTCGTCGCCGTCGGGTGCCTGGCGGAGCGGTACGGCACGCAGCTCGCCGAGCAGCTGCCCGAGGCCGACGCGGTGCTGGGCTTCGACT
>JAYTHS010000122.1:0-1608 GCA_043732345.1 Frankiales bacterium
GTACCGAGGCCGGGGCGGACCCCGGCGGCAAGGCCGAGGACGAGGACGACGACGGAGACGCCGATGGCGGTGCGGCCGAACGGGGTCCCGAGGTGCTGCGCGAGGCCGCCCGCGAGGACGTCCCAGGGCCCGACACCGAGGTGGGCCTGCAGGCCCAGCCAGATCCCCACCCCGAACAGCACCAGCCCGGCCATGAGCTTGCCCAGCCGCCAGGTCATCGGACGGCCCCGGCCCGGCGCCCGCTGACCGTCACGGCCAACATGGTCAGACCGGCCGCGACCAGCGTGGTCAGGGCCACCCCGCGCTGCAGGTCCAGCACGATCGCCCCGACCAGCTGACCCGCCGTGACCGCCAGTCCCAGGCGCAGGACGCCCAGCGTGCGCACCACGACCGCGGCGACGGCCACGAAGCTCGCGCCGATCGGCCCCCCGAGGTAGAGCCAGGCGTGGTCGAGCCCGGGCCAGTGCCGGGCCCGGACGTGCGAGAGGACCGCCGCGACGGCGAGCGCGGCGAGCAGGGCGACCGAGCCGACGACGAAGTTGACGGTCGCGGCCACGGTGGCGTCCCCCGTCGCCTGCCGGACCCGGCCGTTGAAGGCGACCTGCAGCGAGACCAGGGCGCCGGCGACGACGACGGCGAGCAGCAGGCCGGGGCTGGCTGCCCGGACCCCACTGGCGGCGCTGATGCCGATGGCGACGAGGCACAGCGCGGCGCCCGCCAGCCGGGGCCAAGTGATGGCGCGGGGGCCGCCGGGACCGATCCCTGCCCGGTCGACGGCTAGGCCGCCCAGGGTGGAGCCGGCGACCAGGCCGACGGTGAGCAGCGCGACACCGATCCGGGGGGCGGCCACGGCACCCACCGCGACCAGACTGGCTCCCCCGAGGCCACCCAGCCGGCTCCACCACGGTACGGTGCGGACCAGCGGCGACGCGGCGCGGACGCTGCGTCGCAGGAACAGCATGAGCAGCCCGGCGAGGCCGACCAGGAAGGACACGACCGCGGCCAGCAGGGGGTCGGCGAGCTCGCGGCCGAGGTCGCCGTTGACGCGCTGCTGGACGGCGACCAGGACCCCGGAGACCACGGCGGCGGTCAGCGCAGCGGCGAGGGAGACGTCCGGATGTGGCGCGACGGCGACCGGCGCGGTCACCTACTCGACGATCTTGGAGATCGGCAGCTCGAGGATGTCCCGGGCGCCCGCGGCCTTGAGCGCGGGAATCAGGGTGTTAACACCCTTCTTCGGGACGACGGTCTCCAGGGCCTGCATGTCTCCCGAGGCGAGCGCCATGACGGTCGGCGACGCCATCGAGGGCAGGACGGCGAGCACCTCGTCGAGCTGGCCGACAGGGACGTTGAGCTTGAGCAGGACGTGTCCCCGGGCCCGCAACGCGCCCTGGATCAGGACCACGAGGTCCTCCATCGCCGCCCGCTTGGCTGGGTCCTCCCAGGACTGCCGGTTGGCGATGAGCTCGGTGCGGCTGGTCAGCAGGGTCGCGATCACCTTCAGGCCCGCCTTGCGCAGGCTCGAGCCCGTCTCGGTCAGGTCGACGATCGCGTCCACGATGTCGGGGATCTTCGCCTCGGTGGCCCCGTGGCTGGTGAAGACCTTGG
>JAYTHS010000123.1:0-1607 GCA_043732345.1 Frankiales bacterium
GAGAGGTCAACCAGCAGCGGTGAGACGCCCAGCGCCTGCAGCATCACACTCACCTGCCCGCTTCCGCCGCCGGCGTCGAGCACGGTCCCACCGAACACCCGGGACAGCAGCGCGCTGTGGGCCCGCGCACCCTCCTCGCCGAGGTCACGCTGGTCGTCGTGCAGCTCGATCTGCCGCCTGCTCAGCCGCAAAACCCCTCCTCCGCACCCCGTCACTGCCGCGCCCATCATCCGCGGCGGACGCCGGCTCCCGTCCCGGCACCCGGTCCCCTGTGAGACGCCGCGCGCTGCGTCGAGCGTCGGTTGTCTCGGCGGTACTTGACGTCAACTCGGGTTGAGGCTGGAGGGTGATGTCATGGCCCAGCTGCTGAGCGACGACGATATCCGTGCGCGCTTGTCCGCAGACGACGCCGTCGATTGGATGCGGGAGGCGGTCCTGCTGCACCACTCCGGCGGCCTGACCGCGCCGGCACGAGTGTCGGCGGAGCTCGGTGACGCACGGTTGGTCATGACCGCCGGACACGTCCCCGGCCGCTGGTACGGGTATCGGACCTATGACACCCTGGCGGTCACCGGAGGCGAACAGGTCGTCGTCGTGCACGACGACCACACCGGCGACGTCTTGGCCGTCGCGGTCGGCAACGAACTCGGCTCGCGGCGCACCGGCGCGCTCGGCGGTGTGGCGGCCCAATACCTCGCCTGCGCCGACGCGCCGGTCACCGTGGCATTGGTGGGAACCGGGACGCAGGCGTGGACCCAGCTGTGGGCGCTCAACGCCGTGACCGACATCGACGAGGTGCGCGTGTTCAGCCGCACCGCAACCGCCCGGGACGCGTTCGCCGTTCGCGCCCGATCAGAGCTCTCGGTAGCCGCGACCGCAGTCGCCGATGCCCACACCGCGATCCGCGGCGCCCACATCGTCGTCCTGGCCACCACCAGCTCAAGCCCGGTCATCGACTGCGACTGGCTCGCCGACAACGTCCTCGTCACCACGATGGGCCCGAAACAGCTCGGGCGCGCCGAATTTCCACCTGAGCTGATCACCGGGGCGACCCAGATCGTCACGGACTCCCTGGCACAGCTGCGGGCCTACGACCCACCGGCAGTCGCTGCCAACGTAGCGGCGACAAAGGTGATCGAGCTCGGTGACATCGTCGCCGGTGCCACCGCTCCTTGCCCTACGGGCCGCCGAGTGTTCCTCTCCGTTGGACTGGCTGGCACCGAGGTGTACCTGCTCGGCAAACTAGCCACGCCGCCCTCTCCCTGATCACCCACGGCCCGTTCAAGGATGGCGCGTCCTGCCACGTCTAACGCTGCCCGCGTCCACAAGGGGATCCGGTTGCGGCGCGCCCATCAGCGGTTGGTCGGGCAGAGGGCCACGCTGGGGCGCTACCACGGTCGCGCCTGGTGCACTTCGGTGGTTGTGGCCGCCGCCGGGGTCACCGTGGTCGATCTCGACGACGAGCTTCTCGGCGTTCCCGCCGAGGTCCCCATCCGGGTTCTGTGAGTACTGAGGAGGTCACGACATGGCACGACTCATCTCGTTGGAGCAGGCCGAGGTGGTTGTCCGGGCGTGCAAGGCGGAGGCGGACCGCATCGGGCAGCCGA
>JAYTHS010000124.1:0-1599 GCA_043732345.1 Frankiales bacterium
GCGTACGGCGGGCAGCAGTGCCTCCAGCTCGGCCTGCACCTCGTCCGCGCGGCCCCCGGACCCGGCAGCCTCGTTGATCATGACAACCAGCCCGTCGCCGTCCGGCAGCGCCGGGGCGTCCACCCTGGTCCTGGTCACGACCGCGAGACGGTCGGGGCCGACCAGCCAGACCCGGCGCACGGCGACAGCTGCTCCGACGCCCAGCGCGATCCCCGCGACGACGTCGCCGGGGTAGTGCACCCCGGTGTGCACCCGGCCGTAGGCCACCCCGCAGACCAGGGTGGCGACCGGCAACCCCACCCAGGGGCTCTCCAGCGCGACCCCGGCCGCGAAGGCAGCCGCCGAGGCGCTGTGCCCGCTCGGGAACGAGGTCGTCGTCGGCTGGTGGACCAGCCGGCGCGGCAGCGGCACTCCGCCCAGGTGTGGTCGGGGACGGCGGATGCTGAGTTTGGCGGGCACGTTGGCGGTGGCGCTGGCGACGGCCATCGAAGTCAGCCCCCGCAGGGCAGCCGGCGGTGCCCGGTCACGGCGAGCAGGCCCACGAGGCCGAGCCAGAGCAGCCCGTGGTCGGCGCTGTGGGTCAGCGGGGGAAGGACCCGGTCCAGGACCGGGGTGTCACCGCGGGCCGCCCGGTCGAACAGGCGCTGGTCCAGCTCGGTGATCATGCGCCTCTCCTGCCCCAGGCGGGGCTGGCGGAACCCGGCCTCAGACGACCCCGCCTTCAGAAGACCCCGGCCTCAGACGACCTGGTGGAGCCAGGTGACGGGAGCACCCTCACCGGCCTCGCGGTAGGGCTCGAGCTCCTCGTCCCAGGCGCTGCCGAGCAGAGCGTCGAGCCCATGCGCGAGCTGTGGCCCGATCGCGCCGGCCAGCAGTGTTCGCAGCCGGTCCTCTCCGACGACGACGTCACCGTTGACCGAGGTCGCCGTACGGAAGACCCCGAGCCCGGGAGCCACGCAGATCCGCTCCCCGTCGTTGCCGGCGCTGGCGCCCTCGGTCACCTCGTAACGCAGCATCGTCCAGCCCTTGAGCGCCGCCGCGAGGCGGCCCGCGGTGCCGGGGCGCCCGTGCCAGCCGGACTCGGTGCGCAGCGTCCCGGGCTCGGCGGGCTGGGCCGTCCAGGACAGGGAGACGCGCACGCCAAGGGCGCTCGCGACGGCCCATTCGACGTGCGGGCACAGCGCGGGCGGGCAGGAGTGCACGAACAGCACGCCAGACGTCACGGGTCCTCCAAGGGTCGAGGTGCGCCTTCCCCAGCGGCCTCGGACCTAGTACCCACGGGCGAGTCTGCCAGCCAGGCGTCGATTCCGTCCAGCAGCTCGCGTCGCAGCGGCTCCGGGGCGGTCGAGGCGCTCACCGAGCAGCGGGCGAGGTCGGCGAGCTCGTCGTCACTGAGGCCCTGGCTCTCGCGCAGCGCGGCGTATTGCTCCACCAGGCCGGCCCGGAACAGCAGCGGGTCGTCGGCGCCGAGCACGACCGGGACTCCGGCGGCCCGCAGGGCGCGCACCGGGGAGTCCGAGGTCGATGCGTGTACGCCGAGCGCCACGTTGGAGACGGGGTTGACCTCGCACGCGATCCCCCGCTCGGCGAGCTCGGCGA
>JAYTHS010000125.1:0-1598 GCA_043732345.1 Frankiales bacterium
CGAGGCGGGGCAGCCACCCACCAGCTCGGGAGCCAGGTGCTCGGGGGTGCCGCCCGTCCCGGTCACCGAGCCCAGGTCGCCCAGGACGACCCGGCCCCGTCGGCCCAGCAGCACGTTCGCGGCCTTCACGTCACCGTGGGCGGTGCCTCGGGTGTGGACGTGCACCAGCGCGTCGAGCACGGCGCAGGTGGTGCGGGCGGCCTCGCGCAGGGTGAGCGTCTGCTCGCGAAACAGTTGGGCCGCGAGGTCGCCGGCGGGCAACAGCTCCAGGATGATCGCGACCCGGTCGGACCGGTGCAGGTCCAGGGCCCGCAGCACGCGGGGGTGGTCCAGGGACCTCAGGACGGCGTGCTCGCGGACGAGGCTGGCAACCAGCATCTGCTCCCTTGCGAGCTCGGGCCGCAGCTCCTTGACGGCGACGACCGCGCCGCCGGCTGTGTCCACTGCCCGCCGGACGATGGACGTCGAGCCGGTGCCGAGCACGTCGCCGAGGGCCCACCATCCCCCAGCACGTCCTCGGCGGGGCGGACGGCATCCAGGACGAGGTGGCCACCGGGTCTGAGCTCCACGCCCGGAGGGTGACACGGTCCAGCGCCCGGTCGCGGAAACCCTGTGGACGACGCCGGTCAGGAGCGCAGCGCGAACGCGTCCTTCCAGACCGGTTCGTATCCGGCCGCCTCGAGCATCAGCGCGACCTGCGCGGGGCTCCGCTCGTCGCTGACGGCGAACTGCTCCTGCGCGGTGCCCGGTGTGAGGTAGCCGCCGGGCTCGGTCGAGCTGCCGGCGCTCATCGACGTCACCGCGATGCGGACGAGGCCGTCGCGCAGGACCGCCGGCTCGCGGGTGGACAGCACGATGCCGACCTCGGGGGCAACCAGGCGCAGCGCGGCCATCGCCTGGACGTACTCCGCGTCGGTGACCGGCACGAGGGGCTGGAACCCGCTGGCGCTGGGCTTGATACGCGGCAGCGACACCGTGACCTCGGTGCGCCAGTAAGCCTTCTGCAGCCACACCGCATGCTCGGCGACGGCCCGGACGTCGGCCCGCCAGTCAACGGCCAGCCCGAGCAGTGCCCCGATACCCAGGCGGCGCACCCCGGAGGCTGCGGCCCGCTCGGTCGAGCTCAGCCGCCGGTCGTAGTCGCGCTTCCACCCCGCCGTGTGGACCTCGGCGTACCGGTCGCGGTCGTAGGTCTCCTGGTAGTGCACCGCGCCCTCGAGGCCGGCCTCGACGAGCCGGCTGTAGGTGTCGTCGGACCAGGTCTGGGTCTCGATGCTCAGCGACGGGACGAGCGGACGCAGGGCCTGCACACAGGCCACGAGGTAGTCGGCGCTGACCTCGACCCGGTGCTCTCCGCTGACCAGCAGCAGATGCCGGAAGCCCTGCGCCACAAGGGTTTCGGCCTCCGCGACGACCTCCTCGACGGTCAGGGTCTTGCGGGCAACGTCCAGCCCCTTGCTGAACCCGCAGTACGTGCAGGAGGACAGGCACGCGTTGCTGACATACAGCGGAGCGAACAGGCGTACGGCGCGACCGAACCGCTGCAGGGTCACCTCACGCGCCCGGTGGGCCAGGGCCTCGAGGTCGACGCCAGGGGC
>JAYTHS010000126.1:0-1597 GCA_043732345.1 Frankiales bacterium
GCCGTCGCCGCACCGGGTGGCGGTACTGCGTGACGAGCAGCACCTCCCAGCCCGCGCCGCCCTCGCGCAGGGCGACGACCCCGACGGCGCCGGGGTGCACCACGACGTCCCGGAACGACGTGGTGCCGCCCGGCATCGACACCTCGTCACGGACCAGCCCGATGACGCGACCCTGGAACACGGTCTGGGAGCTCAGCACCTCGTAGTCGTGCACGCTCCCATCCTGCCGGACGCGCGGACGGACGGGTGCGCAGTACCGTGCCGCCATACGGGCCGCGCGCAAGATCACCACGCCCATACGTCGCTCGCCACCCGCTGACCTCCGCGGCGACACGTGCGCGCACGTCCCGCCCGAGGGGCCCCTGCCTGGTGCGACCCACTTTGATCATGGCCAGCCCCGTGCACATGATCATCGTGGGCGACCTCGAGCACCCAAGGGGCCGTGCAGCCCCACAATGACCAGGGACGCTTCCAGAAGCATGATCAAAGTGGGTAGTAGCGAGCAAGAGAGTGGCCGAGCCGACTCACGCAGCAGCACGAGCGAGGTCGGCCACACACCCCCACCGCCGAGCTAGGGGCGCCTCGCGGCCTCAAGATCTCCTACGGCGCTCCGAGATCGTCCAGGAGCAGCCCAGATGTCGACCCCCCTTGATCCGAGCTGCCCCAATGGGAGTCCAGGGGTCGGCGACGACCCGTCGCACAGGTCGGCAGTGCCGTGCCGCACCTCGACCTCGACCTGGCGGGACTGGTCGGTCGGTCGGTCGCCAACTTGTCTCCGGTCATGCGTCATGGACCTCCGGCGTGGGCCGAGCGCAGAGGCTGTTGAGGGTGACGGCGAGGTAGACGGCGGCGACGACCGGGCCAAAGCCGAGCAGGCCGAGCAGGAGCGGGATCGCGAGCAAGCGGGTCATCAGAAGAACCTTCCGGACAGGCCGACGGGCAGGACGAACGACAGGGCCAGGAGCAGACCGACCACAGCTGGTCCGACGGCGAGCAGGGTGGCGATGGTCTTCTCGCGACTGGTCCAGCGATGGCTGAGCAGCAGACAGACGAGTCCGGCGATCGTCCCGACGCCGGGGGCGATGAAGCTACCCAGCCCGATGAGGAGCACGACGGCGATCTCGAGACCGCCCCACGGGGACGGCCCGACCACGCGGGGCGGCTCCGTGGCCGCGGCGCGGCGGGCTCGCCGCAGAAGGTGGACCGCGACCGCGACCGCGATCGAAGCGATGATGGCCAGCAGCCCCAGGACCGGCGGGAGCCAGGCGGGGCCGGGCAGGCCACCCGAGCAGGTCGTGCTGCTGGTGGGGGCGGGAGGCGGGGCGTCGACGAGGGTGCCCGACGATGTGGCGATCGAGACAGCGCCGATGGACGTCTGGCAGCTCTCGCCGGGCACGACGAGCCCGGCCAGCAGCACCAGCCCCGGCCCACCGGGCGTGACGAGGGTGCCCAGGAGCATGTCGCGCTGGGTCCACCGCGACGACATCCACACCAGCGCCACGCCGACCAGCCACCCGACGATCGGCACCAGAGACCCCACGGTGAGCATGACGACGGCGGCGGTCTCGAGCCCGGTCCCAGCGGGGGCGTACGACGA
>JAYTHS010000127.1:0-1594 GCA_043732345.1 Frankiales bacterium
TTGTCCCCAGACCCACGCAGCTTCGGCTCCGCCGCCGCCCGGACCTGCCTCGCGGCGGCCAAGAACCGCGCCGGGACGCCGGGCATGGTTCCCAAGCCGATGGAGAACGAGGAGCGGTCGTGCTTCCGGTAGGCGCGCACCAGCGGGTCCGGCAGGGCCTGGAGGATCGAGTCGTGCAGCGAAAGCAGCGTCAGCGGGACTTGGGCCGTTTGCCGGGTCAGGCGCAGGTGGTCGTGACCCTCCACCGGATCGTCCTTGAAGACCCGCAGGCCATAGACCTCCGCCAGCGCAGCCACCTCCTGGCGCGGCGTCACCGCCGCCTCGCCGAAGACAGTGACTCGCTTGGGAGCCAGGTACGGCTCCACGGTCACTTTGAGGCCGTCGTCGGCGTGGGCGTTCAGTTGGGTGAGTATGTCGGCCAGAGAAGAACTAACGGGCGGCGCGGGCGGCGGGGCGTTGGCCGGCACGGGCGGCGGGTCGGTCGGGTCGGCCGGGGGCGCCCCCCCGGCCGGCTGGAGGCTGATACCCAGGCTGTACCCGACATTTACCGTCACCAGGTCGGGCCGGCTCAGGGGCAGGAAGCCCTCATACCCGAAGGGCGCATCGAAGCCGAACAGCCGGGCATTCATGATGGGGAAGAAGTGCCGGCCGAACTTGGGGTCGCCCGCAGCGACCCAGTTGACCGCGCGCAGCAGGGTCGGCAGATCTTTGACCGCCCGCTGCACATAGAAGTGCAGGACGAGCTGCTGCACCTCCTGCTGCTGGATCGGCGACAGCGAGGCCACCGGCACCCCCCGCTTGTCGTCCCCCATCGCCTCCAACTGCTCCGGCGTCAGCGAGTAGACGAGATCGCTGATGACGGAGGTTCCGCCGATCTTCTCCAGCGGGATGTGGGGGTTGAAGCCCTCGGCGTAGCGGCTGGCTTCCTCCAGGCCGAGCGCGAACTCCTTGACGGTGATGGAGGGCAGGTCGGCCGCGTCCGTGTAGCGCTTCTTCAGCAGGAACACCTTGCCTGAAGGCTGCGGGCCGGACGGCTGTACGTCGTAGTCGTAGGCTGCCGCCAGCTTGGGCAGCAGGGTGGACAGCGGCTCGCCCTCCCCCTTCAGCCCCAGTTTGGTGACGAGTTGGGGCGTCAGAGTCGGGCGCAGCGGCTCATCTTCGGCCATGACGGCGACGCGGGCCTGTTGCGAGAGCGCGGTGAAGGCCGAGCCGAACGAGGCCGCCTGCCGGGACGTGAGTCGAACGACGGGGTCCGGCACGGCCTGGGCCTGGAGGACGGCCTGGGCGTGCGAGAGGGACGGGAAAAGCAGCGGCAGCAGCGCGCCCACGAGGGTGGCGCGTGACAGACGGATCATGGGGGCCTCCCCGCCGGGCATCCCAGCGGCTTCCGGGTCACGGGTGAAATGGGCCGCCCCCGATGATAGGGGCGGCCCGCAGCGGAAACACGGCTGTCAGAGGGGGGGGCCGAAGGTGACGATGACATGGGCGGTGGCGGAACCCGCATAGGCGTCCGCGGTAGCTGCTCCGAATGCGTGTGTCCTTATCACGGTAGTGGACGTGTTACCGATGAAAATACTAAGTCGGGGCCCCGATG
>JAYTHS010000128.1:0-5582 GCA_043732345.1 Frankiales bacterium
TACGCCGGGTGGTGTTCACCCACACCAGCAGCATCGGGCTGCGCGAGCAGGTCGTCGGCAAGCACGCCCTGGCCCGCAGCGAGTCGACGGTCGAGGTGCACGGCCACGCCGTACGGGTCAAGACCGCCTGGCTGGACGGCGCCCCGGTCAACCGCAACCCCGAGTGGGAAGACGTTGCGGCCGCTGCGGCGGCGACCGGCCTGAGCCCCAGGGCCGTCCTGGCCGCAGCCGTCGCCGCCGCGCAGACGACTCGGTCCTAGGCGGCGGGCTCCCTGACGCCGGGCAGCAGGTCCTGGCGCAGCCGCTCGAAGAAGGCCACGTTGACGGTCGACCGCCACCAGGCGCCCTTGACGATCCGCGGCCCCCAGTCGGGGTGGTCGGCGACGGTCGGCGCGATGGCCTTCTCGACCCAGTCCTTGCCGTGGCGCGGGTCCACCTCGGCGTGTTCCACGTAGAACGGGTAGGCGCCTGCCGGCGCACCGAGCCGGTCGAGGGCCTGGAGCACCAGCCGGCAGCGGGGGCCGGCCTGCAGCTCGAGCAGGCCGAGGGCGCCGAGCATCTCCGGCTGCAGCCAGCGGTTGGTCGCGAGCAGGCCGCCGAGCGCTGCCCGCTCGAGGGCCTCGACGGGCAGCTGCTCGCGTGGGATGTGGGGCATCCCCACGGCCCGGACGAGCTGGTCGTGCAGGACGGTGTGGACGGCGTCGGGGTCGCCGTTGCCCATCTCGTCCCAGTAGTTCTGCGCGAGCTCCAGCTTGGCGCTGCCCACCAGGCCCAGCTGGCAGACGGCGACGAGGTCGTCGAAGCCGCCGTCCGGACCACCCTCGAGGGCAAGGAACTGCACCAGCTGCTCCCAGTCGGCGGTGTCGGCCAACCAGCGGTAGGCCGCGGGGAGCCGGTCGCGCGCCGCCACGGAGCGCATCGCGGTGACTGCCCGCTCGGGGGTGGTCGCCTCGTCGAGGCGGCCGGCGGTGGCCCAGGCCAGGTCGAGCTCGGCGAGCCAGTCGGACTCCAGCCGCAGCTTCAGCTCCGCCACGACAGGGTGGCCCTGGTGGCGGGCGGCGTCCCCGACGACCTCGAGCGGGGCCGTGTGCAGGTCGTGGATCTGCAGCAGCGTCAGGAACCGGTCCCGGCGGTCCACCGGTGCAGCACTGGCAAGCGTCGAAAGTGCTCCGGTCGCCAGCGCCGACCGGAGCCGGTCGTCGAGCGATCGGGGCCTGGTCGCGGCGGCTGTGATGGCGGTGGTGGCCGTGCTCGCGGCAGTGGCTGTGGCGGGACGCGGTGGGCTCATGACTGCTTCTCTCCGGTACGGCGGTGGGCGGGCCTACCGTTTGGTGTCCCCTTTCGACCGGTTCATCTAACCCTCGTCGAGTCAGGCCTGTCAGGCCGCAGGACCATGGCTGGCCGGGTGGGCCGGGGACCCCCCGTAGGCTCCGGCCACATGAGCAGTGGACCGTCCGGCGTCGGGGTCACGACCGAGGTGGGGCGGCTGCGCACGGTGTTGCTGCACCGACCGGGCGCCGAGCTCAGTCGGCTCACCCCCCGCAACACCGCTGACCTGCTCTTCGACGGGGTCCCGTGGGTGGGCCGCGCCCAGGAGGAGCACGACGCCTTCGCCCAGGCCCTGCGCGACCGGGGCGTCGAGGTGCTCTACCTGCAGCAGCTGCTCGCCGAGGTCCTCGACGAGCCGGCCGCGCGCGAGGCGGTGATCGACGTCGCCATCACCCCCACCGTCGTGGGGCCGTCGCTGGCCGCGACACTGCGCCGCTGGTTGTCCGACCAGCCGAGCAAGGAGCTGGTCGGGCACCTGGCGGCCGGCCTCACCCACGACGAGCTGCCCCGCACCGGGCCCGAGGGCGTGGTGGCCAGGCTCGCCCAGGCGGGCGAGTTCGTCGTACCGCCGCTGCCGAACCTGCTCTTCACCCGCGACAGCAGCGTGCTTGTCGCCGACCACGTGGCCATCACCAGTCCGTCGATGCGCGTGCGGCAGCGGGAGACCAGCCTGACCGGGGCGATCTACCGCCACCACCCGCGCTTCGCCGGCACCCCGCTGCTGTACGGCGCCGGCAAGGAAGAGGCGTGGTTCGAAGGCGGCGACGTGCTGCTGCTCGCCCCCGGTGTCGTGGCGGTCGGCGTCGGGCAGCGCACCACCCCCGCGGGGGTGGAGGCGTTCGCCCTGCGCGCCTTCGCCGCCGGGGTCGCGCACACCGTCCTCGCCGTCCCCATCGCCCAGGAGCGGGCGACGATGCACCTCGACACCGTCTGCACGATGGTCGACGTCGATGCGGTCGTGATGTTCCCCCCCGTCGCGGACTCCCTGCAGGCCTGGACCGTCGTCTCGGACGGCGGTGGCGGCACCTCCATCACCGGCCCCGAGCCGTTCCTGCTCGCCGCGGCCCGGGCCATGGGGCTGTCCGAGCTGCGTGTCGTCGACACCGGGCTGGACCCGGTGACCGCCGAGCGCGAGCAGTGGGACGACGGCAACAACACCCTGGCGCTCTCGCCAGGCCAGGTGGTCGCCTACGAGCGCAACGTCGTCACGAACGCCGCGCTCGAGGCTGCCGGGATCGAGGTCGTCCGGGTCGCCGGGAGCGAGCTGGGCAGTGGTCGGGGTGGCCCGCGGTGCATGTCCTGCCCCGTCCTGCGCGACCCTGTCTGAACCGGACACCCCCGCACAGCGAAGAAGTGATGTGACTCTTCGGCCCACCAACCCCCTGACCCGCGGCCCGGTGGCGACGCTGCTGACCCTCGTCGCGGTCCTGGGTCTCGCTTACGACGCGAAGGCCCACCTGCACCTGGCGCCCGTCTACGACGCAGTCGGCTCCAGCATCACGCAGGGCGCGCTGTTCCGGCTCGAGGCGGCGGCGGCGATCGTCGTCGCGGTGGCTGTGCTGTTCGTCGACGATCGGCGGGTCTGGGCGGTCGCCGGGCTGGTCGGGCTGCTCGGCGTCGTCGCCGTGGTGCTCTACCGCTACGTCCAGGTTCCGGCGATCGGGCCGCTGCCGTCGATGTACGAGCCGGTGTGGTTCGGCGAGAAGACGAACTCCGCGTATGCCGAGGGGCTGGTCGCGATCGCCGCGCTGGTCCGCGAGGTGCTTCGCGGCAGGATGCGCTCGGCTACCTGAGCGTCGGCTACCTGAGGGTCAGCTGCCGGCTCAGCAGGCCGGAGCGGGCCCGCCGCTGCTCCGCGGTGAGCGGCGTGGTGTCGGCGAGGGCGTCGTCGAGGCGGGCCCGGAACGCTGCCGCCGGCTCCTCGAGCGCCTCGGCTCCGGTGGCCAGCGGGAGATCCCACACGGGCGCAAGCAACCCGTGGGCGCGGAACGACCCGACGTACCTCGTGCCCACCCCCAGGGACACCTGACCCGAGACGGACAGCCGGGCAAGGGCGTCGAGCAGCGGCTCTTCGTCGTGGGGCATCACCCAGCGCAGGTGGCCGCGCTCCTTCATGCGGCACCAGTAGGCGCTGCGCTGACCCGCGACCCGGGCGGTCGGGACGATCGAGGCGTTGGCCTGCTCTATCGACGCGGTGACCTCGGGGTCGAGCTCGGCGGTCCCGTCCACCCAGTAGTCGAAGCCGTCGTGCAGCTCCACGTCCAGGGGGCGCTCGTCGAGCAGGTCCTGCAACCGGGGGCCATGGCCCGGCTGGCCGGTCGCGACCACGGGCGTGCCCGGCCCGCCGCCGAGCACCTGCTCGAGGGCGGCGGCGAGATCCCGGCTGACGTCCCCGGAGCGGGCGTGCACCTGCAGTCCGAGGAAGCGCCTGCCGTCCAGGCGGACCATCCCGGCCCAGGCCGCGGGCAGCACTGTCGACAGGGTCACCTCGGCGTCGCTGTCGCGCAAGGGCAACCGGGCTGTCGCTGCCGGGACGATCTCGCGCAGGGCGACCCACTCGGTCTCGTCGGGCAGTCCAGCGAAGGGCCGGGCGACGTAGGTGTCGGCGGGCGCTGCGGGTGCCCGGTCGGCACGGGCGGTTTTGCGGCGGCTGCTGATGGCGACGTCTCCTGCGTAGTGCGGGGTGCGGGTGCGGGGTGCGGGGTGCGGGTGCGGGGTGCGGGTGCGGGCCGGAGCCTACGACCGACAGGATGGGGTCATGACAGCTCGCCGGACCAGTCCGTGATCACCGTCGTCGGGGCAGGCATCGCCGGGGTCACCTGTGCGCGCGCCCTGCAGGCGGCCGGGCAGCAGGTCGTCGTGCTGGACCGTGGGCGGGTACCCGGCGGCCGGATGGCCACGAGGGCGCTGCCCACCCGCGAGGACCGGTGGGTCGACACCGGGGCGTCGTACTTCACGGTCCGCGACCCAGAGTTCCAGGCCATCGTCGACGACTGGGCCGCCCGCGGGCTGGCCCGCCCGTGGACGGACACCTTCGCGGTCCTGCGGGACGGCGTCCTCGTGGAGCGCAAGACCGGGCCGGTGCGCTGGTCGGCGCCCGGCGGCCTGCGCTCGCTCGTCGAGGACCTCGCGACCGGGCTGGACGTCCGGGGAGACCGGCACGTGCGATCGGTGTCGGCCGGGCTCGTCGACGGGGAACCCACCGACGCCGTCGTCCTTGCGATGCCCGACCCGCAGGCCCTCGAGGTGCTCGACGCCTCGCTCCAGCACGAGCGTGCCGCCGTCAGCGGCCGGGCGTGGGACCCCGTGCTCGCCCTGGTCGCGCGTTGGCCGGAGCGCAACTGGGACTGGGACGGAGCGTTCGTCCACGGCAGCGAGGTCGTCGAGTGGCTCGCCGACGACGGGTCGCGGCGCGGCGACGGTGCACCCGTCCTGGTTGCTCACTCGACGCCGTCCTTCGCTGCGACCCGGCTGGTCGACCCGGCCGCCGCCGCGGACGAGCTCGTTGCCGGGGTCCGGGCCGCGACCGGGCTGAACGGGCCCGAGCAGGTGCAGCACGTCCAGCGGTGGACCTACGCCAAGCCGGTGGGGACCCGCGAGGCGACGTACTTCCTCGGAGAGCAGCGGGTCGGGCTGTGCGGCGACGGCTGGGGCGCCTCCAAGGTCGAGGCGGCGTGGGCCTCCGGCGCCGCCCTCGCCCAGGCCATGCTCGCCTGAACCCTGGTCCTTGACGTTCCCGCGGGAACGTCTCGGCCCGGCGGGTACAGGATCAGAGGCACGCGGCCACGATCGCGCCCTCGACCTGCGGACCACGGCGTGTCCTACACGATGTCGTCGGCGACGGCCCGTTCCGGGCAGTCCCTAGGGGTGGGCGGATCGCTCATCCCAGCCGTTTGTGTGGGACACGCCGGTGCCGCGCCACGCGGTGCAGCGTCCTGGGCGCCGCAATCCCGCAGCACGCGCCCTGACCCCCCGCACATCTGGGCGGCGTGCCGGTTCGCTGTCGGCTCACGGGTGGGGCAGCGCCGTCCCCAGCCAACTGCCTACTACCTACTGCCTGCCACCTGCTGCCTGCCCTCTGATCGTGGGGCCACGAGCCCCTAAGCCGGTTAAGGAAGCGGCAGTGAGCGCGGTTTACGGCTCACGGCGTAGCGGACGTCGACCGTGATGTCGTGGACCGCCTGGGCTTCCAATCTCTGGATGACGATGTTTCGGAGCGACGAGCGCCTGGCGGGCGGTAGCGCATCGACGGT
>JAYTHS010000129.1:0-5575 GCA_043732345.1 Frankiales bacterium
CCGAACCCGTTGTCGATGTTGACCACGGCCACCCCTGGCGCGCAGGAGTTGAGCATCCCCAGCAGCGCGGCCAGCCCACCGAAGCTCGCGCCGTACCCGACGGAGGTGGGGACGGCGACCATCGGCGTGCCGACCAGCCCGCCCACCACCGACGGCAGGGCGCCCTCCATGCCCGCCACGACGATGACCACGTCGGCCCGGTCAAGGGCGGGCCGGGCCGCGACGAGCCGGTGCAGCCCGGCGACCCCGACGTCGTCCACGCGCTCGACGTGCGCCCCGAACGCCTCCACCGTCAGGGCCGCCTCCTGCGCGACCGGCCCGTCGGAGGTCCCGGCGGCCAGCACCGCGACGTGGCCGCGCGGCACAGGCGGCTCCCCGACGAGCACGGTCCGGCCCAGGCCCCGTCCACCCAGGGGGCCGAGCGCCTCGGCGACCTCCGGCGAGCACCGGGTCACCAGCACCCGCCCCGAGGCGGGCAGCAGCGCCCCGACGTTGTCCACGACCTGCTGCACGGTCTTGCCCGAGGCGAAGACCACCTCCGGGTCGCCGGTGCGCAGCGCCCGGTGGGTGTCGACCAGCGAGTGGGCCAGGGCGTCGTACGGCGCGACGGCGAACGCCGACAGCGCGTCCGCGGGGGACAGGCCACCTGCCGCCACGGCCTCGAGCAGCCGGGCGGCCTCGTCGCGGTCCATGGCCTGACCCTAGGTCCCCTCGCTACGCTCCCTCCCGTGACCTCGACCCTGTTGGAGCCTGGCGTCCTCGAGGTCGTGGCCCTGGCTGCGGCAGGCGTGGCGCTGCTGGCACTGGGGCTGGGGCTGGCGGTGGCCCGGCGCTCGGCCCGGCTGCGACAGGCCGTCGACGTCCTCACGGGAGGCGACGCCGACGCGACATTCGTCGAAACGGTGCAGCGCCAGCACCGCGAGGCGCAGGCGCTGCGGGCCGACGTCGCGATGCTGCGCGACGACCTGGCCGCGGCCCGAGCCGACCTGAGCGACGCGCTGCGGCACGTCGCGGTCGTCCGCTACGACGCGTTCGGAGACATGGGCGGGCGGCTGAGCTTCAGCGCGGCCCTGCTCGACGACTCCGGTGACGGCCTGATCCTGACGAGCATCAACGGCCGCAGCGAGACCCGGACCTACGCCAAGGGCGTCAAGGGCAGCCGGTCCGACCACTCGCTGTCACCCGAGGAGGAGCAGGCCATCGGCTACGCCAGCCGGACGGCGGTGCAGCCGGCGTACGACGCAGAGCAGGTCCGCGGCAGGGGCAAGCGCTCGTTCCTGCGCCGATGAGCGCGGGTCCGGAGCCGTCCTACGCCTACCTCGGTCCCCGAGGCACCTTCGCCGAGGCCGCCCTACGGACCCTCCCCGACGCTGCTGCCGCGCAGCTGCACCCCGCCGGGTCGGTGGCCGCGGCGCTGACCGCGGTCCGCGACGGGGTCGTCCACGCGGCCGTCGTGCCGTTCGAGAACTCCGTCGAGGGGTCTGTCCCGACGACCCTGGACGAGCTTGCCGGCGGCGCCCCGCTGCAGGTCGTGGCCGAGGTGCTGCTGCCGGTGACCTTCAGCCTGCTGGTGCGACCAGGCACGTCACTGGCCGACGTGCGCAGCATCGCGACCCACCCGCACGCCGAGGCGCAGTGCCGGCGCTGGCTGGCCGCCCACCTGCCCGAGGCCACCGTCGTTGCGGCCGCCTCGACCGCCGACGCCGCCCGGCTGGTGTCCGAGGGCGTGCACGACGGGGCCGTGGCCGCGCCGGTCGCGGCCGGCCACTACGGGCTCGCCGCCGCCGCTGAGGGGGTGCAGGACAACGAGGGGGCCGTCACCCGGTTCGTCGTGGTGTCGCGTCCCGGGCCGCTGCCCCCGGTCACGGGCGCCGACCGCACAACCGTCGTCGCGCACATCTGCGAGAACCGCTCCGGTGCGCTGCTCGAGGTCCTGACCGAGCTCGCCGTGCGCGGGATCGACCTGACCCGCATCGAGTCCCGCCCCACCGGGTCGGTCCTGGGCGAGTACTCGTTCAGCATCGACCTCGACGGGCACGTCGCGCAGGCCCGGGTCGGCGAGGCGCTGTCGGCGCTGCACCGGGTCTGCGCCGACGTGCGCTTCCTGGGCAGCTACCCGCGGGCCGACGGGGTCCCGACCGTCGTCCGGGCCGGGACCTCCGACGCCGACTTCGGCGAGGCGGCGGCCTGGCTGGCCACGATCCGCAACCGGCTGGCAGGCCCCCGATAGCCTGAGGCCGTGATCGACCTCAGGCTGCTGCGCGATGACCCCGACCGCGTGCGCGCCTCACAGGTCGCCCGCGGTGACGACCCCGCGCTGGTCGACGCCCTGCTGTGGGCCGACGAGGTACGCCGGGCCGCGGTGACCCGGGCCGATGGTCTGCGGGGTGAGCAGAAGGCGGTGTCCCAGTCCGTCCGGGGCGCCTCAGCGCAGGAGCGCCCGGCCGTCCTCGCCCGCGCCCAGGCTCTCGCTGCGGAGGTCAAGGAGGCCGAGGCCGGCCAGACCGACGCCGACGCCGCGCTGCGGGCCGCCCACCTCGCGATCTCCAACGTCGTTCTGGACGGCGTGCCCCCCGGTGGCGAGGCCGACTTCGTGCTCCTCGAGCAGGTGGGCGAGATCCCGACGTACGACTTCGTGGTCCAGGACCACCTCGCGATCGGTGAGCGGCTGCGGGCCATCGACACCGAGCGGGGCGCGAAGGTCAGCGGGGCGCGGTTCGCGTTCCTCACGGGGGTCGGGGCACTGCTGGAGCTGGCGCTGATCAACCACGCGATGGCCGCCGCGCTCGCGGCCGACTTCACGCCGATGATCGCGCCGGCGCTGGTCCGGCCCGAGGCGATGGAGGGCACCGGCTTCCTGGGGGCGCACGCCGCGGAGGTCTACAAGCTGGCCGATGACGACCTCTACCTGGTCGGGACCTCGGAGGTGCCCCTCGCGGCCTACCACTCCGGTGAGGTCCTCGACGCGCTTCCCCTGCGCTACGCGGGCTTCTCGTCGTGCTTTCGGCGCGAGGCCGGCAGCCACGGCAAGGACACCCGCGGGATCATCCGGGTGCACCAGTTCGACAAGGTCGAGCTGTTCTCCTACGTCGCACCGGCCGACGCCGCGGCCGAGCACCAGCGGTTGCTGGAGCTGGAGAAGGCGTTCCTGACCTCGCTGGAGCTCACCTTCCGGGTCATCGACGTAGCGGCCGGCGACCTGGGCTCCTCGGCGGCCCGCAAGTACGACTGCGAGGCGTGGCTGCCCTCCCAGGAGCGGTTCCTGGAGCTGACCTCGACCTCCAACTGCACCGACTTCCAGGCCCGCCGGCTCAACGTCCGAGGCCGTACGCCGGACGGTCCCCGCACCGCGGCGACGCTGAACGGGACCCTGTGCGCCATCGGCCGCACCATCGCGGTCCTGCTGGAGGTTCACCAGCAGCAGGACGGGTCGGTGCGCGTCCCCGCGGCGCTGCAGCCCTGGCTCGGCGGTCGCACCGAACTCACGCCGGCGTGAACGCGCTGCCCGGGACCCCGCCACGGCTGGTCGCCTCCGACATCGACGGGACGCTGGTCCGGGCGGACCAGACCATCTCGAAGCGGACCCGCGCGGCGATCGAAGCAGTGGAGGCGGCCGGCTCGACGTTCGTCCTGGTCACCGGCCGACCCCCGCGCTGGATGGCGCCCGTCGCCGAGGTGACCGGCCACCGCGGCATCGCCGTCTGCGCGAACGGCGCCCTGGTCTACGACCTGCACACCGAGACCGTGGTCCGTGAGCACGTGCTGACCCCCGAGGTGGCCCTGGAGGTGGCCGAGCTGCTGCGGGCTGCGGTGCCCGGCGTCGGCTTCGCCGTCGAGCGGGGCGTCCGCGGGTTCGGGCGTGAGGGGGTCTACGTACCCCGCTGGGACAACGGGCAGGTCCAGGTCGCCCCGCTCCCGGAGCTGCTGGAGGGCGGCGCCATCAAGCTGCTCGCCCGCCTCGAGGGGTCAACCTCCGACGACCTGCTGGCCCGGGCCCGGGCCGCGATCGGCCACCTCGCCACAACGACGCACTCCTCCGATGACGGGCTGCTCGAGATCAGCGCCCTCGGCGTCTCCAAGGCCAGCGCGCTGGCGGACCTGGCCGCGGTGGACGGGATCGGGCCGCACGAGTCCGTGGCCTTCGGTGACATGCCCAACGACCTGCCGATGCTTGCGTGGGCGGGCCACGCCGTCGCGGTGGCCAACGCCCACCCTGAGGTGCTGAGCGCCGCCGACGAGGTCACCAGCTCGAACGAGCACGACGGCGTGGCCCTCGTCCTCGAGCGCCTGTTTTCCTAGCCCGCATCGCTACTGCGCCTCGCCCGGCGCACGGGTCAGGGGGCGACGGTCAGAGGTACTGGCCGGTGCCGGCGGCGCCCGTGCTGCCGGCAGCCGGGAAGCCCGGGGGCAACGTCCCGGGCGGGAGGGCGGGCTGCCCGCCCCGCATCTGCTCCAGCTGCACCCGCGCCGCCATCTGCTGGGCGAACAGCGCTGTCTGGATCCCGTGGAACAGACCCTCGAGCCACCCGACCAGCTGCGCCTGCGCGATGCGAAGCTCGGCGTCGGACGGCACGGTCCCCTCGCCGAACGGCAGCGTCAGCCGGTCGAGCTCCTCGCGGAGCTCCGGTGCCAAGCCCTCGGACAGCTCGGCGACCGAGCTCTCGTGGATCTCACGCAGCCGGGTGCGGGCCGCGTCGTCCAGCGGCGCCGCCCGGACCTCCTCGAGCAGCTGCTTGACCATCGAACCGATCCGCATGACCTTCGCCGGCTGCTCGACGAGCTCAGCGGGTGAGCGCTCGTCGCCGCGGTCGCGCGGCAGCACCACCTGCTCGCCGTCCTGCCCCACCAGCACGATCTTGTTCTCATCGCTCATCGCCCCATCTTCCCCTACGTTCGGGGCATGGACATCCGCGCTGACTTCCCCGCCCTCGCCGAAGGCCTGGCCCACTTCGACGGACCGGGTGGGACACAGGTCCCCGCCGCGGTCGCGGACGCGGTCGCCGCGACGTACCGGAGTGCGGTCAGCAACAGCCACGGGGCCTTCGCGAGCAGCCGTCGCAGCGACGGGATCGTGGCGCAGGCCCGGCAGGCTGCGGCCGACCTGCTCGGCGCCGACCCGCGCGGGGTCGTGCTGGGGCAGTCGATGACGGCCAACACCTACATGCTCGCCGGTGCGCTCGCCAAGACGTGGCGAGCCGGTGACGAGGTGGTCGTGAGCAGGCTGGACCACGACGCCAACATCCGGCCCTGGGTGCAGGCGGCGGCCGGCGCCGGCGCCACCGTCCGCTGGGCCGAGATCGACCCCGAGACCTGCGAGCTCCCCCTCGAGCAGTACGACGACCTGCTCACCGACCGCACCCGCCTGGTTGCCGTGACCGTGGCCAGCAACGCCACCGGCACCCGCCCCGACGTCCGCCGGATTGCCGAGAAGGCCCACGCTGCAGGGGCTCTGGTCCACCTCGACGGGGTCCACGCGACCCCGCACGGACCCGTCGACGCCTTCGCCCTCGGCGCCGACCTCTACGCCTGCTCGGCCTACAAGTGGTACGGCCCGCACCTCGGCGTCACGGTCGCG
>JAYTHS010000130.1:0-1588 GCA_043732345.1 Frankiales bacterium
GAGCTCCTGGACGCCTCGCACACCTCGCTGCGCGACGATTTCGTGGTCTCCTGCGCTGAGCTCGACGAGGCCGTGGTGGTGGCCCGCGACGCCGGGGCCCTGGGCGCCCGGATGACCGGGGGTGGCTTCGGCGGCTCCGCCATCGCCCTCGTGCCCGCCGGGACCGCGAGCTCGGTGGCCGCCGCCGTGCAGCAGGCGTTCACCGGCCACGGCTGGCGCACCCCGGGGTTCCTGCTCGCCGAGCCCAGCGCGGCCGGTGCGCGCCTGCGCTGAGCCCGCTCACCCCGCGTTCCGCGCACCGTCCGCACCCGTCGGGCCCCGACCGCCCGCGTTCCGCTCAACGACAGGAAATGAGGACACCCCGTGCCCACCCCGTCCACCGACTGGGACGCCGTCAGCTCCCTCGCCCCCTCGGCCGGGTGCCTGCCACCCAGGGCCCGGCTGCACAGCGACGCGCCGGTGCTGAGCCTGGACGGCGAGTGGGCGTTCCGCCTCGTCCCCGGTCTCCGGACCGTCACCGGCGGCTTCCAGTCCGTAGGTTTCGACGACACGGGCTGGGACCGCCTCGCCGTGCCCTCGTGCTGGCAGATGGCCGGGCTGCCCGACACCCACCCCTACGGAGCTCCGGCGTACACCAACGTGATCTACCCGTTCCCCGTTGACCCGCCGCACGTGCCGCTGGACAACCCCACCGGGGAGTACCGCCGCACCGTGGACCTGCCCGCAGCATGGGTCGGCGCAGGCCGGGTGCTCGTCCGGTTCGACGGCGTGGACTCGGCGTTCACCATGTGGTGCAACGGGACCCAGGTCGGTGGGGCGCACGGCTCCCGGCTGGTCCACGAGCTCGACGTCACCGACCTCGTCCAGGCCGGGGAGAACACGATCGCCGTGCGGGTGCACCAGTGGTCGGCCGCCAGCTACCTCGAGGACCAGGACATGTGGTGGGTCTCGGGCATCTTCCGGCCGGTGAACCTCCTGCTGCGGCCCACCGGTGGGCTTGACGACGCCTTCGTCCACGCCGGCTACGACCACCGCACCGGCACCGGCACCCTCGTCGTCGACACCGCCGCCGGTGCGCTGCTCACCGTGGCCGAGCTGGACCTGCTCGACGTGGACCCGGCCGGCCCGCACACCGTCGCCGTCGAGCCGTGGTCGGCGGAGGGGCCGCGGCTGTACGACGCCACGCTGCGCACCGGCGCCGAGACGGTGACCATGCGGATCGGGTTCCGCACCGTGTCGATCGTCGACACCCAGCTGCTGGTCAACGGTGCGCCGGTGCTGTTCCGCGGGGTCAACCGGCACGAGTGGCACCCCGAGACCGGACGCACCCTGGACGAGGCGACGATCCTCGCCGACGTGCTCGCCATGAAGCGGCACAACATCAACGCGGTCCGCACCAGCCACTACCCGCCCGACCCACGCTTCCTCGACCTCTGCGACCGCTACGGGCTGTGGGTCATCGACGAGTGCGACCTGGAGACCCACGGGTTCGAGAAGGTCGGCTGGCACCGCAACCCCAGCGACGACGCCGGGTGGCGGCCTGCCTACCTCGACCGCATGCAGCGCACGGTGGAACGGGACAAGAACC
>JAYTHS010000131.1:0-5567 GCA_043732345.1 Frankiales bacterium
GGGCCGCTCGGGACGCGTCGGGCCGGGCGGGTCAGGTGGGGCGGGCGGCCTGCTCCTGGACGGCGGCGTCAGCGGCCTTGACGACGGCGACGGTGTAGAGCGCCGAGCCGATGATGAGCGGCCACTTGACCGCGTTGATGACCACGAGCAGCACCACGTTGTCACCGGCCCCATCGCCGACCGAGAGGGCGACGGTGGTCGCCACGGCGGCTCGGACGAAGAACGACACCATCCACACGAACGTCGCCCGGGAGCAGGCCCGGACGAGCAGCGGCTCCTCCCGCCAGCTCG
Organism: Frankiales bacterium; assembly: GCA_043732345.1. GTDB lineage: Bacteria > Actinomycetota > Actinomycetes > Mycobacteriales > SCTD01 > RYN-111. The sequence goes on from JAYTHS010000131.1 coordinate 292, forward strand.
CGAAGCGCTCGTCGAAGCCGGCCAGCGCCAGCCCGACGACGGGTCGACGGGCCAGGAGCGAGGCACCGAAGACGACCCCGCTGGCAGCGGTCAGCAGGATCCCGGGCAGGAAGAAGCCCTTGCCGGTCCCGGTGCTCCGGGAGATCAGCACGGCCAGCAGCAGTCCGAAGAAGCCACCGAAGGCCTGCTGGCGCGACTCCCCTCTGGCCGAGCGCAGGGCGACGACGACGAGGCCGGCGACCACGGAGGCCACGATCGCGGCGTTGAGGCTCGCGAACAGCCGCACCCCCACGAACACCAGCGACGGCGCCGAGCTGTCGAACAGCCCCTTGCCGCCGCCGAAGACCTGCAGCAGCGCGCCGGCCGTCAGCTCCTTGCCCGGTGGCCGCGGGTCCTGCTCACCGACGATGTCCTTGCCGGGCAGGGCCGGCTCAGCCACCGGAGAACCGCAGGTCGTACGTGGGGTTGTAGACCAGGTAGCGGCCGTCCTTCTGGGTGAGCCGCCCGCGGGCCACCAGGGACCGACCCGGGTTGATGCCCGCGATCCGCCGGCGACCGAGCCAGACGAGGGTCACGGTGCCGGTCCCGTCGTACAGCTCCGCCTCAAGGGTCGGTACACCGGCGAGCGGCCGCAGCACGACGGCCCGCAGCGTCCCGGCGACGCAGGCGAGCTCACCAACGCAGCACCTGCCCACAGCAGTTGCCCCCACGGAGGCGGCATCGGACTGCAGCTCGGCGCTCTCGACGTCCTGCTCGTCCGCTCTGAGCCGGGCGAGGGCGCGCTTGAGTCGGCTCACGAGAGAAGCGTAGACCGCGTCAGCGCGTCTCGGTGATCTCAGGACCGCGCTCGGGCATCTGCAGACCCTCCTGCTGCTCGGTGACGGCCGCGTCGGTGATCTCCGTGGGAAGCACGAGCCGGAGCGGGTCACGCACCGCCATGGGCTCACCGCCCCGGGCCACCACCACGTCGCGCAGCACGGCCTCGAGCCCGGCAGCGGTGGTCGGGTCGTCGACGGCGGGACCGATGACCAGACCGCGCAGGAACCAGCGGGGACCGTCGACACCAACGAACCGGGCGGGGGCCAGGACGACGCCCTGCCCGGGGACCTCGGTCGGGACGTCGGCGCGCAGCTCGGTCCCGAAACTGCCCTGCACCTCGCGGGCCTGACCCCCTCCCGCGTTGAGGGCGTCGGCGATCTCGGTGCGGACCTCGTCCCAGATGCCCTCGCTGCGCGGCGCGGCGAAGACGTTGAGCTGCAACGACGACTCGCCCTGCACGAGGGTGGCCGCCACGACCTCACCCTCCGGGCTGACGTCGACGCGGACCTCGGTGTCAGGGGGAACGGGAACCTGCAGCGCGCCGAGGTCGAGCCGCGGCCGGTCGGGGTCGACGGGCGCGTCGGCGGCGTCCCAGGGACCCTGTGGCCGGGCGACGCCGGCGCGCCGCACCTCGAGCTCGGCGCGCTCGAGCTCACGCAGGATCTCGGCGTCCTCGAGCTTGCGGTCCGAGTCGTCGAGGTCGTCGACGAAGCCGTCGACGTCGACCTCCGCGCCGTCCGGTGCGTCCTGCTCCTTGCGCCGCTTGAACACTGCTCAGTCGCCCTTCGCCGAGAAGCCGCCGGTGGACCCATGCCCACCGGTGCCTCGCTCCGTAGCCGGCAGTTCGCCGACCTCCCGCCACGCCACGTGCTCGACCCGCTGCACGACCAGCTGCGCGACACGGTCCAGCCGACGCAGGTGCACCGTCTCCCGCAGGTCGTGGTTGATGAGCACCACCGTGACCTCGCCGCGATAGCCCGCGTCGATGGTCCCAGGTCCGTTGACGAGCCCGACCCCGTGGTGCGCCGCGAGCCCGGAGCGGGGGTGCACGAACGCCGCGAACCCCTCCGGCAGGGCCAGCGAGATCCCCGTCGGCAGCTGCACCCGCTGCCCCGGTGGTATGTCGGCGTCCACCGTCGTGACCAGGTCGCAGCCGGCGTCGCCAGGACGTGCGTAGGAGGGCAGCGGCACCTCGGGGTCCAGCCGTACGACGGCGACCTCGAGCACGCGGCACGCACCTCCCGACCCGTGGGGGGCTGGTGCCCGCCCGCGCGGGGCACGCTACCCGCGCCGTACCGTCGTGCGGAGCATCCGAGCAGCGGGAGAAGCAGTGGCTAAGAACGTCGTCGTCACCGGGGCCAACAGCGGGATCGGGCTGGTGACCTGCCTGGAGCTGGCTGGCGCGGGGTGGGACGTCGTTGCGACCACCCGCAGCCAGGCCAAGGCCGACCGGACCCGCGACATCGCGGCCGGCAAGGGCCTCACGCTGCAGACGGTGGTCATGGACGTGGACGACGCCGCCTCCTGCGAGGCGGGAATCGCCCAGGCGCAGGAGCTCACCGGTGGGATCTACGCGCTGGTGAACAACGCGGGCTTCGCCCGCTCGGGAGCCGTGGAGGACATCGGCGACGAACAGGTCCGGGCGCAGCTGGAGACCAACGTCGTCGCACCGATGCGCCTGGCCCGGCTGGTCCTGCCGGGGATGCGGGAGCGGGGCGAGGGCCGGATCGTCAACATTAGCTCCGTCGCGGGCCGGCTCTCCACGCCCCTGATGGGGTGGTACTGCGCCTCGAAGCACGCCCTGGAGGCCGTCACCGACGCGCTGCGGATGGAGGTGGAGCCGGACGGGATCCGGGTCTGCCTCGTCGAGCCGGGGATGTTCGGCACCGACATCTGGTCGGCGGCCCAGGAAGGTGGCTTCCCCGTCGCCAGCCACGACCGCTACGCGGCGGCCTACGCCCGCTCCGAGGCGCTCGGGGCCCGGTCCGACAAGCTCCCCGATCCGGTGTGGGTCGCCAGGACCGTCCGCCTGGCGCTGTCCAACCCGGTGCCGCTCGCCCGCTACGTCATCGGGGCGGACGCCGTCGGGGGGATCCTGGCCGAGACGCTGGTCCCGACGGTGCTCATCGACTACGTCAAAGCCGTGGGCGCCGGGCTGAAGTCGCTGCCGTTCCGGCGGTGAGCTTCTCCGAACGCCTCGTCGCCCCCTGGTGGTGGTGGCTGCTCGCCCTCGGCCTCACCGGCGGAGCCGCCGCCGAGCTGCAGAGGGGCGCAGGGACGCCGCTGGTCTACGTCGTGCTGCCCGGGCTCGCCCTCACCTTCCTGGTGCTGGTCAGCCGACAGCGGGTGAGCGTCGTCGAGGGGGTCCTGCACGTCCCCGGGGCCCGCGCCCCCGTCGGCGCCTTCGGTATCGCCGAGGTCCTCACCGGGGCCGAGCTGCGGACCTGGCTCGGGCCCCGTGCCCAGCGCTGGGCGCACGTGCGGGTCCGGCCGTGGCTGGCCACCGCGGTGCGGCTCGAGCTCGACGACCCCACCGACGAGACGCCGTACTGGCTGGTCGGGACCCGGCAGCCGGACGCGCTGCTTGCGGCGCTGCGCCGCTGACCTGCCCGCGCCGTCGACCCAGCAGCGGTTGCTGTCGCCCGTCGTGGGGCAGGCCGCGCCCATGGCAGCGTCGAAGGTCATCTGGAAGGTGCTCGCTCTCGGGTCGGGCCTGGTGGCCGCGAGGGCAGCCGGGTCACTCCTGGACAAGGGCTGGCGAAGGGCCGGCCGCGGCGCACCGCCCCGCAACCCGTCCACCCCGGAGACCGGCTGGAGGGAGGCGATCGTGTGGTCGGCCGCCTCCGGCACGGCGATAGCCATCTCCCGGATGCTGGCCCAGCAAGGTGCTGCCAGGGCGTGGGAGAAGACCACCGGAAGCCTGCCGCCGGGAGTCAGCGACGTCGGCGCCTGACCTGGACCTAAGGTCGCGTGATGGACACCACCCTGACCGAGGACGAGATCGCGTACGCCGGCATCGATGGCCAGCGGGCCCTGCTGCGGGCCGGCCGCCTGACGGCCGTCGAGCTCCTCGAGCTTCTGCTCGCCCGCACCGCCCGGCTGGACCCGCACCTGGGCTGCTACCGGACGCTGTTCGCCAGCGCCCACGAGCAGGCCCGCGCCGCCGACGTGGCCCTCGCCGCCGGGGACGACCGGCCGTTGCTGGGGATCCCCGTTGCGGTGAAGGACAACCTCGCCGTCGCCGGGCACGCGCCCTCGCAGGGCACCGCCTCCCCCGAGCCGGTGGGTACCACCGACGCGGAGATCGCCCGCCGCCTGCGGGCGGCCGGCGCGGTCATCGTGGGGGCCACCAAGCTGCCCGAGCTGGCGCTGTGGCCCTTCACCGAGTCGATGACCTTCGGGGACACCCGCAACCCGTGGTCCCTGGCCCACACCCCCGGGGGCTCGTCGGGCGGCTCCGCCGCCGCCGTGGCTGCCGGCCTCGTCGCGGCTGCCCACGCCACCGACGGAGGAGGGTCGATCCGGATCCCCGCGGCCTGCTGCGGCCTGGTGGGCCTGAAGCCCGGGGTCGGCTTCGTGTCGCTCAAGCCCGACACCGAGCACTGGCACGGCCTATCCAGCGCCGGCTGCGTCACCCGGACCGTCGCCGACACCGTCACCATGCTCAACGTGCTGCAGGACCGCGAGCTCACCGTCACCGACCCCGGCCCCCTGCGCATCGGCTGGACCCTCAAGGCGCCCCTGCCGACCCCCGTCGACCCCGAGCTGCGGGCCGCGCTCGACCGGGTCGTCGAGGTGCTGAAGGGACTGGGGCACAGCACCTTCCCGGCCGACCCGGCATACGCCGGGGTGCAGGAGTCGTTCCTCGTCCGCTACCTGGTCGGGGCGGCCGACGACCTCGCGAAGCTCGCCGACCCGAGCGTGACCGAGTCCCGGACCCGCCTGGTCGGCGCCATCGGTCGATGGCTGGCCGGTCGCCCGCTCCAGCGGGCCCTGCGGCTCGGACGCACCGCAGCCGGTCGCCTCGCCGACCTGCCCGACGGCGCCCAACTGCTGCTCATGCCGACGATGGCCGGCCCTCCGGCGAAGGTCGGTTCGCTGCAGGGGCGGCGGACCCTTGCCCTCGCCGGACGTCGGGTGCCTTTCACCCCGGCCTGGAACGTCACCGGCCAGCCGGCCATCAGCGTGCCCGCCGGGACGTCCCGCGAGGGCACCCCGCTGGCCGTCCAGCTGGTCGGAGCCCCCGGCAGCGAGAGCCTGCTGCTGTCCGTAGCCGCCCAGCTCGAGACGGCCCTCGACTGGCCGGCGACACGTCCGCCGATCGCCTCCTGGGACCGGTGACGGCGGCTACCGTCCTGCCGTGACCGCCGCCGCACCTGTTCGCGGGACCGAGCTGGAGGCGCTGCTGCACTCCCGGCTGCGCCGCACCCTGTCCGACAGCACCCTGGACGACCGGG
>JAYTHS010000132.1:0-5564 GCA_043732345.1 Frankiales bacterium
GGACAGCACCTCACCCCGACACGACCCCAGCCGGGAGCTCGCCGAGCTCCTACGCCTGCGGGACCCCCGCTGCACCGGACCCGGCTGCGCCGCCCCCAGACGATCCTGCGACCTGGACCACGCCACCGCCTGGCCCACCGGACCCACCACGACCGACAACCTGGGACCCCTAAGCCGACGCTGCCACCGCGCCAAGACCCACAGCGACTGGCACATCCAGCCCCACCCCAACGGCACCGTCACCTGGACCAGCCCCTGGGCATGACCTGGACCAGCCCACCCCGACACCAACCCCCCGACCTCACCGCCTTCACCAGACCCCGCCTGGTCTGGCCCCGGCACGTCATCGAGATCGACCAGCTCCCCCACGCCGCATGACAACTAGACCAGCTGCTCGAGCAACACCGACAACATCGTTCCCGGTCCGCGTGGTCGGGGACCAGCAGCCGAAAGAGCAGTCCCGTCAAGGCCATTGGGCCGGACGGCCGGACGGCAACCCCCGGCCAGGCCGCCTGCACCCTCAGGCCAAAGCCGTGCCGATCGGTCCCGCTCCCCCGTGGTGACGTAGGAGCTCGCTACGCCCGGGCCACCCAGCCCCGGTTCGGAACGCAGCCGGTCGTACCTGGGCTCCCCGAGTGGATGCAGCACGAGGGGGACGACGTCGGCCGGCTCCTCGTGGACAGAAACTCTGACGTGCCGCCAGCCGAGCGCCCTCAGGACGGCCACGATGAGCTCCGGGTCGTGCATCACGTAGTTGTCACCCTCGAGCAGCCTCGCGGCAGACATGCTGCGCAGCAGCCCGTCGCACGATCCGTGACCGAGCGGCGGCAGCCACTCCCGGAGCACGACGCGGGCAACGGGACCGGCTGTGCGACTCAGCTCCTCGAGCCCCCGACCCCTTCGCCACCGCATCGACGAAGGCCCGCTTGCCCTCCGACTCCGCCAGCATCATCCGTCAGGCAAAGGGGCCGACGGCCTCGACCAGCTCCACCGGGTTGCCGACGGGGTCGGCCGTCATCCCCCGGCGCGCCCCGAGCACCACCGTCCCGGGACGGAACGGGTGACCGACCGACGTCAACACCGAGACCAGGCCGTCGAGGTCGTCCACCGACAGCGCGAAGTGCTGCTCCGGGTGAGGAGCCCCGTCCTTCTCGCTGACGTGCAGCTGCTGCAGGCCGCCCGGGAAGTCGAACCACGCCCCGGACGCTGCCACCCCCGCCGTCGGCTTGGCGACGCGCACCAGCCCGAGCAGCTCGTAAAAGCCGACGACGTCCTCGGTGCGGCCAGCAGGGACGACGACCTGGACGTGGTGCAGCCTCACGAGGGCTCCTCCGGTGTGACGGTGTTGGGCATGGCCCCGCCGTACCGACGGTCGCGGCTCGCGTAGGTCTCGCAGGCCCGCCACAGCACCCGGCGGTCGACGTCCGGCCACAGCTCCGGAACGAAGACGAGCTCGGCGTACGCCGACTGCCACAGCAGGAAATTGGAGGTGCGCTGCTCGCCCGAGCTGCGCACGAACAGATCGACGTCGGGCATGTCCGAGAGGTAGCGCGCCAGGACCCGCTCGTCGACCTTCTCCGGATCGAGCCGGCCGGCAGCCACGTCGAGCGCGAGAAGCCTAGCTGCATCGGCGATCTCGGCCCGTCCACCGTAGTTGACGCACATCGTCAAGGTGCAGGTCCGGTTGTCACGGGTCAGCTCCTCCGCGGCCTCCAGCTCGCGGATGACCGAGCGCCACAGCCGCGGCCGACGGCCGGCCCAGCGCACGCGAACACCGAGCTCGTGCATCTCGTCCCGGCGGCGCCGGATCACGTCCCGGTTGAAGCCCATGAGGAAGCGGACCTCGTCGGGGCTGCGCTTCCAGTTCTCGGTCGAGAACGCGTAAGCCGAGACCCAATGCACGCCGAGCTCGATCGCCCCCTCGACCACGTCGAACAGCGACGCTTCCCCCGCCTCGTGACCAGCGGTGCGGGGCAGCCCCCGGTCCTTGGCCCAGCGGCCGTTGCCGTCCATGACGATCGCGACGTGCCGCGGGACGAGGTCGGTAGGGATCGGCGGCGGCGTCGCCCCCGACGGGTGGGGGGTCGGCGCGCGGGGGGCTGGTGGAGGGAGCACCCGCTCAGGCAGGGAGGGGCGGGCCCGCTGGCTCACCGGTCCACCAGCGGCAACGACCGCAGGCCGCGCTCGAGGTGCCACTGCAGGTGCGCGGCGACCAGTCCGCTGGCGTCCCGGCGGGTGCGGGCGTCGCTGGCCTCCGCCTGCTCCCAGTCGCCGGAGACGAGGTCGGCCATCAGGGCCAGCGTCGCCGGCGAAGGAGACGCCGACCCGGCCGGGCGACAGGCCGCGCAGACCGAGCCACCCGCCGGCACGGAGAACGCCCGGTGCGGTCCGGGTTCGCCGCAGCGGGCGCACTCCAGCAGCGCCGGGGCGTAACCGGAGACGCTCATGGCCCGCAGCAGGAAGGCGTCGAGCACCAGCGAGGGATCGCGCTCGGTAAGTGCCCGCAGGGCCCCGATCGTCAGCAGGAACAGCCGCAGCGCCGGTTCGCGCTCCTCGGCGGTCAAGCGCTCCGCCGTCTCCAGCACCGCCGTGCCCGCCGTGTAGCGCCCGTAGTCGGCGGCGAGCGCAGGGCCGTAGGCCATGAGGCTGTCGGCCTGCGTGACGATGTCCAAGTTGCGGCCCTCGAAGAACTGCAGGTCCACGTGGCTGAACGGCTCGACCGATGCCCCAAACTTCGACCGGGTACGCCGCACCCCCTTGGCGACCGCCCGCACCCGGCCGTGCTGGCGGGTCAGCACCGTGATGATCCGGTCGGCCTCGCCAAGCTTCTGCACCCTTAGGACGACGCCCTCGTCCCGGTAGAGAGTCACGGGACCACGCTATCGCCGGGCAGGTCAGAATCCGAGCTTGCGCAGCTGCTTGGGGTCGCGCTGCCAGTCCTTGGCGACGGTGACCCTCAGGTCCAGGTAGATCGGCGTGCCGAGCAGGGTCTCGATCTGCTTGCGGGCGGTCGTCCCGACGTCTCGGAGCCGGCTCCCGCCCTTGCCCAGGACGATCGCCTTCTGGCTGTCACGCTCGACGTGGATCGTCGCGTAGACATCCAGCAGCGGCTTGTCGACCGGTCGGTCGGGCCGCGGCAGCATCTCCTCGATGGTGACCGCGATCGAGTGGGGGAGCTCGTCGCGGACCCCCTCGAGGGCCGCCTCACGGATCATCTCGCCGGCCAGCACCTGCTCGGGCTCGTCGGTCAGCTCCCCGTCGGGGTAGAGCGCAGGCCCCTCGGGCATCCGCGCCACCAGTAGGTCCTCCAGCAGCTTGACCTGGAAGCCGTCGACGGCGCTGGTCGGGACCACGTCGGCCCAGTCGGCGAGCGCGCTGACCGCCAGCAGCTGCTCGCCCACCCGGTCCCGGCTCACCAGGTCGGTCTTGGTGACGACCGCGATCACCGGTGTCGACACCTGTGCCAGCTCGGTGGCGATGAAGCGGTCCCCCGGGCCGATCTTGTCGTCAGCGGTGACGCAGAAGCAGATCACGTCGACCCCGGCGTAGGTCTCCCGGACCAGGTCGTTGAGGCGCTCCCCCAGCAACGTGCGTGGCTTGTGCAGACCGGGGGTGTCGACGACCACGAGCTGCGCGTCGTCGCGGTGCACGACCCCGCGCACGGCGTGCCGGGTCGTCTGGGGCCGGCTCGACGTGATGGCGATCTTCGTGCCGATCATCGCGTTGGTCAGGGTCGACTTCCCGGCGTTCGGACGCCCGACGAAGCAGGCGAAGCCGCTGCGGAACGTCATGACGTGTGCCGCTCGCGCAGCGTCCCGTCCGGGTTGGCGACCAGCAGCGGCGTCCCGACGCCGAACTCGCGCAGCACCGCGAGGTCGGCGTCGGACACCAGTCCCTCGGTGACGACCGCAGCGGCCTCGAACGTCCGGATCCCGCTGGAGGCGGCGGCGGCGACGGCCGCCCGCAGAGCCGAGGTGGACAGTGCCGGGTCTGCGTTCTCGACCGTGGCGGCGGCGTACGTCCGGCCGTCGGTGTCGCGGACGGCCGCACCCTCGGCGAGCCCGGTGTGGGGGGCGTGGGCGCGCAGTCGCGCCCCTCGCGCGAGCACCACGATCTTGTCGTCCTCGGCTCCGAGCTCGGTCACGGTGCTGCCTCCTGCGTGGTGGGGCGGTCGTCGGCGGGGGCGCCCGCCGAGGTGGTGCGGCGGACGACGACGGTCCCAATCCGGTTGCGTCGGCCCTTCGCGGACTCTGCGACGAGCACGAGCCCGGCGACCTCGACGGTCGCCCCGGGGATCGGCACCCGGCCCAGCAGGCTGGCGAGCAGCCCCCCGACCGTCTCAACATCCTCATGGGGGAGCTGCACGCCGTACAGGTCCTCGAGGTCCTCAACGGTGAAGCGGGCGGTCACCCGCACCCCGCCGTCCTCGAGCTGCTCGACGGCCGGGCCTTCCCGGTCGTACTCGTCGGTGATCTCGCCGACGACCTCCTCGACGATGTCCTCGAGGGTGACGATGCCGGCGGTGCCGCCGTACTCATCGACGACGACGGCGATGTGACCGAGCGCGACCTGCATCTCGCGCAGCAGCTGGTCGACCGGTTTGCTCTCAGGGACGAAGACCGCCGGGCGCATGACCTCCTCCACCTTGTGCGAGCCGCCGTCGACGCTGCGCTCCTTCTTGACCAGGTCTTTGAGGTAGACCACGCCGACGACGTCGTCGGTGTTCTCCCCGACGACGGGCACGCGGCTGAAACCGCTTCGCAGCAGCAGGTTCAGGCCCTGCCGGACGGTCTTGCCGCGCTCGATGACGACGATGTCCGTGCGCGGCACCATGACCTCGCGGGCGATGGTGTCACCGAGCTCGAAGACCGACTCGATCATGTCGCGCTCGGACTGCTCCACGACGCCGCGCTGCTGGGCCCGCTCGACGAGGTCGCGCAGCTCGGCCTCGCTGGCGAACGGTCCCTCGCGGAAGCCCTTCCCGGGCGTCAGGGCGTTGCCCAGCAGGATGAGCAGCCGGGGCAGCGGCCCGAAGACCCGGGTCAGCAGCAGGGCTGGGCCGGCGCTGATCAGAGCGACCCGCTCGGCCTGCTGCCGCCCGATGGTCCGAGGCGCGACGCCGATGAGCACGTAGCTCACCAGCGTCATGACCGCGACAGCCAGGACCACGGCGCGCGGCCCGTCCACCCGGTCCAGGCAGTACGCCGTGACGATGCCCGCGGCTGTCAGCTCGCTGACCAGCCGCAGCAGCAGCAGCAGGTTGAGCGACCGGGGCGGGTCCTCCATCACCTTGGCCAGGCGGGAGGCGCCGGTACGGCCATCGGCGAGCAGCTCCTCGACCCGGACCCGGGAGACGCGGGAGAGCCCCACCTCGGCGCAGGCGAAGGCGGCAGCGATCATGACGCTGATGCCCGCGGCAGCCAGCGGGAGAAGGGCGGAGGTGGCGCTCATGCGTCGCGCGCGGCACGCCAGCCCAGCAGCAGGTCGCCCTGCAGCCCGAACATCTCCTCGTGCTCGTCGGGCTCCTCGTGGTCGTAGCCCAGGATGTGCAGGATCCCGTGGGC
>JAYTHS010000133.1:0-5561 GCA_043732345.1 Frankiales bacterium
GCGGACGTACTGCAGCGCGGCTGCGGTCACGTCGTCGGCCGTGGGCTCCGGGGTGTACGGCGGACGCAGCGACTTGATGCTCCGGCACACGGGTGCGGCTAGTAGGCGTCGTCGAAGATGCGAAAGACGATGCCGGTGACGGCGCCGGCCAGCAGGAGGACCGCACCGATGACGCTGAGCACTATCGAGTGGGTGGGTAGCGCGAAGCCGAGCAGCACGGCCCCGACGACGATCAGGACGACCGCCACCCAGTTGCCGACCTTGACGTTGTGTCCCCCGCCGTGGGTGTCACCGCGGCCGGTCGCGCCGGATGCGGTCTGGGCGTCCGGGTCAGCGCTCATGGGTCCTCCTGCGGGCCGGTCAACGGGTCCTCAGAGCCTACCTGCGATGTCGGACACGCCCGCTGTGGTGGAACAGACCGTCGGTCACCACAGGTTGTGGCCCCGTGACCGACCTCTTCTCCCCCCTGACGCTTCGCGGTGCCACGCTGCGCAACCGCATCGTCGTGAGCCCCATGTGCCAGTACTCCTCGACCGACGGGCTGCCCGGCGACTGGCACCTGGTCCACCTGGGGCAGTTTGCCGTGGGCGGCGCCGGTCTGGTGCTCACCGAGGCGGCTGCGGTCAGTCCCGAGGGCCGCATCTCGCCGCAGGACGCCGGCCTGTGGAACGACGAGCAGGCGCAGTGCTGGGCCCGTGTCGTCGCCTTCGTCCAGGCGCAGGGCGCCCTGGCCGGCGTCCAGCTCGCCCACGCCGGTCGCAAGGCCAGCACCTACCGACCGTGGGCGCCCGAACGCGGCAGCGTGCCGGTGACACAGGGTGGCTGGCCGACCGTGGCGCCGTCGGCGATCGCCTTCGGCCGCTACGCCGTTCCGGAGGCCCTGGACGGTGCCGGGATCGCGCGCGTCGTCGCGGACTTCGTCGCTGCGGCGCGGCGGGCCGCCACCGCCGGCTTCGACGTCGTCGAGCTGCACGCGGCCCACGGCTACCTGCTGCACGAGTTCCTCTCGCCGTTGTCCAACACGCGCGACGACGCCTACGGCGGGTCTTTCCAGGGCCGGGTCCGGCTGCTGCTGGAGGTCACGGAGGCGGTGCGCGAGGTGTGGCGGGGACCGCTGCTGGTGCGCATCTCCGCCGACGACTGGACCCCCGGCGGCTGGACGCTGGAGGAGTCCGTGCGCCTCGCACCGCTGCTCGCCGAGCGGGGGGTCGACCTGGTCGACGTCAGCTCCGGCGGCCTGCACCACGAGCAGCAGATCACCGTCGGCCCGGGCTACCAGGTGCCGTTTGCCGAGGCCGTCCGGGGCAGTGGCGTGCCCACCGGCGCGGTCGGGATGATCACCGAGCCGAAGCAGGCGGCGGACATCGTCGCCAGCGGCCAGGCTGACCTGGTGCTGCTGGCCCGCGAGCTCCTGCGCGATCCGCACTGGCCGCTGAGGGCGGCCACCGAGCTCGGCGCCGACGTGACGTGGCCGCCGCAGTACGACCGCGCCCGTCCTTGAGCGAGCCCGTCACCGACCCGGGTGATCCCCGGGTCGCCGACTACGTCGGGCTCACCGACGTCGTGCGGCGCGCCAAGCACGAGCCGTCGGCCGGCTTCTTCCTGGCCGAGGGGGAGCTGGTCATGCGGCGGGCCCTGCGCGCCGGCTATGTCCCCCGGTCGCTGCTCGTCGCCGCCAACCGCGTCGACTCCCTGCCGCCCGAGCTGCGCGGGCTGCCGTGCCCGACCTTCGTCGCGTCGTACGACGTCCTTGAGGCCGTGACGGGGTTCGACGTGCATCGGGGGACCCTCGGGTCGTTCGGGCGGCGACCGCTGCCGACGGCGGAGCAGCTCCTCGCGGGCTCGACCCGGGTGGTGGTCCTCGAGGACGTCAACAACCACACCAACCTCGGGGCGGTCTTCCGCTCCGCCGCTGGGCTCGGCATCGATGCGGTCCTGCTCAACCCGACCTGCTGCGACCCGCTCTACCGCCGGGCCGTCCGGGTCTCGATGGGAGAGGTCTTCGCCCTGCCGTACGCCTACCTCGATGCGTGGCCGGCCGGGCTCGGGGTCGTCCGGGACGCCGGCTTCCGGGTCCTGGCCCTGACGCCTGCCCCGGACGCGGTGCGGCTGGAGGAGGTCAAGCTGGGCACCCGAGAGCGCGTGGCGCTGCTGCTGGGTGCCGAAGGTCCCGGCCTCAGCGCGCAGGCCATGGCGGCCAGTGACCTGCGGGTGCGCATCCCCATGGCGGCCGGGGTCGACTCGCTGAACATCGCTGCCGCTGCCGCCGTCGCCTGCTGGGTCGTCGGGCGCCGACCCGGCCTGGAGAGCTGACGGGGTTCTGCCAGCTCCGGGCCAAGACGCAGATCGAGAAGCCGTAGCTGCCCATGAACGCCAGGTCCGCCAGACGCCGCCGACACCAGCAACTAGGGCGGACCGAGCGCCCCACCCTCGGTCGCCTTGTCCCCAACCGCCTCGTGCTGCACCAGCTCGCCTTCGGCCCTTGCGGTGACCGACCCGTCAGCGCGAACGACCCAGGCCTGACCCGTGCCGCTGACGGTGGTACCGGCCGCTGTCACGGTCAGCATCGTGTTCTCATCGAGGCCGACTCCGAGCACCTGCGTGCCCTTCGGGCCCTGCCTGTCCTGACTGCCCTGGGTGGCGACGAGCAGTCGACCGAGCGTGCCCCACTGCGCGCAGTGCACCTCGACGATGTGGGGCACGAGCCCGAGGCCGTCGACGACGGACACCTCGTTGAGGTCCTCGGCCGCGTCCTCGGGGCACACCGGCCGGCCGCTATGGCGCCACCCTCCGACGAGGGCGCGCTCGGCGGCGACGGCCGCCCCGGCTGAGAACCCGGCGTACGGGCGGGTGGCCAGCCACGCACGGAGCTCGGCGGCGACGGGGGACAGGGCTGCGGCGTAGGCCGGTGTGAGCCCACCGCAGACCAGCAGCGCATCGACGCCGTGCAGCGCGCTCGGGTTCAGGATGTCCCCGACCGGCACCAGGACAGGCCGAGGGCGGCAGGGCCCGGCGGCCGTGAGCGCCGCACCCCAGCGCGTGGCCTCGCCCTGTCCGTGCCCGGCGCCCTCATCGACGACGAGGCAGGCGACGTCGGGGTCGGGGCCGGCCGCCGCCAGGAACGCACCGAGGTGCCGCCCCAAGACCGCGGCGTCCTACCCGCCACCCAACAGAAACAGGCTGCCCACGGGGTGCAGTAGACCAGGCGCGTCCGTCCCGGCCGGTGGCGGCCGGGTCTACCGGTCGAGCAGGTCCAGGGCCGCCTCGACGACGGCGCCGGCGTCCAGCCCGTGCAGCTGGTGGACCTCCTGCATCCCGCCGCCCTGGCCGAACGCCGAGACGCCCAGGCAGGTGACCGGGACGCGGGCGATCGTGGCGAGGAAGGCCAGCGTGTGTGGGTGGCCGTCGAGCAGGGTGACCATCGGTGCCCCTGACCCGAACGCCCGGTCCAGCACGCCCTCGTCGATGCCGTGGGCCGGGCCCACCAGCCTGCCTGCCCGCTGCTGGACGGCCCGCCACACCCTGTCGTACGACGTGACGACCACGACCTGGGCCTGCACGCCCAGCCCGGCGAGGGTGTCTGCGGCCTGGACCGCCGACGGGACCAGCGCCCCCACCGCGACCAGCGTGACCTCCGGGGTGGGGACCGCCTGCAGCAGGTAGGCGCCGGCCAGCACGTCGCGGCGACGGGCGGCCCGGCCCTGCTCGTCCTCCGGCAGGCGGCACAGCGCCTGGTCCAGCGGGCGGGTCGTGAGGCGCAGGTACGCCGACTCGCCGTCGGGGCGACCGAGCCGGGACATCGCCTCCAGCAGGCACCACTCGGTCTCGACGGCGAAGGCCGGCTCATAGGCGGTGACCCCGGGCTGCTCGAGGCCGATGCTCGGGGTTCCGATGCTCTGGTGTGCCCCGCCCTCGGGAGCGAGGGTCACCCCCGAAGGGGTGCCGACCAGGATGCTCTGCCCACCGGCGTACGTCCCGAACGACCACGGCTCGAGGGCCCGACCCACGAACGGGTCGTAGACGGTGCCGATCGGCAGGAGCGGCTGACCGACCTGGGACCAGGTCGACCCGAGCTCGCCGAGCAGACCCACGAGGTTGACCTCGGCGATCCCCAGCTCGACGTGCTGACCAGTCGAGGTCTCCCGCCACCGCACGAGCCGGTCGCCGTCGGTCGTGGGGTCCCCGGCGAACCAGTCGTGCCGGTCCTGAGGTGACCACACGCCGACCTTGTTGATCCACCCGCCCTGGTTGGTCGACGAGGCGACGTCCGGCGAGACCGTGACAATGCGGGCCGCGACCTCGGGGGCGTCCCGGGCCAGGTCGGTCAGGACCCGTCCCAGGGTCGCTTGCGTGGAGTGCTCACCGCGGTAGCTGCGCCCCAGCTCGGCCGGTACGGCAGGCGGCTCGACCTGCACCACTGCCGGCCGGGCGAGCCGGGCAGCCGCCCGGGCGCACAGCTGCCCAGCGGCCGAGGCGGGGTCGAACAGCGCGAAGGGGTCAGCCGCCGACGTGCCGAGCTCGGTGGCGAGTTCGACGTACTGCTCCTCCGTCAGCAGCGCCGAGTGGTTGCCCGGGGAGCCCTCGACGGGCAGCCCGCGCCCCTTGACGGTGTAGGCGAACACGACGGTCGGCCGGGTGTTGTCGACGGCTGCCCAGGTCGCGCGTAGGGCGGCGAGGTCGTGCCCACCGAGGTCGCGCAGCACCGACCGGAGCTGGATGTCGTCGAGGTCGGCCACCGATTGCAGGACGGCCACCGAGCTGGCGGTGAGCCGAGTGCGCAGCGCCGTGGTCGGGGTGCGCAGCAGCCACTGGTACTCCTCGTTGCCCATCCCGTCGATGCGCTCCCGCAGCGCCGACCCGCCGGGGCGCTCGAACAGCGCGGTCAGCGTGGCGCCGTACTTCACCTCGAGGACCTGCCAGCCGGCGGCCGCGAACATCCCCTGCCACCGGCTGATCGCGATGTCCGGCACGATCCGGTCCAGGGACTGCCGGTTGAGATCGACGACCCACAGCACCTCCCCGAGCTGCTGCACCATCGGGTCGGCCACGCACTCCCAGATGGCGCCCTCGTCGAGCTCGGCGTCGCCCAGCAGCGACACCTGCCGCCCACCGGGCTCGACCGCCAGGTGGGCGCTGACGTAGCGGTGGGCAATAGCGCCCCACACGGGCGCGGTCGCCCCGATGCCGACCGATCCGGTGGAGTAGTCCGGCGTGTCCGGGTCCTTGGTGCGCGACGGGTAGGGCTGCAGCCCGCCGAGCTCGCGCAGTCGCGGCAGCCAGGACGGATCGAGCCGCCCCAGCAGGGCGTTCACGGCGTGCAGGACCGGTGAGGCGTGGGGCTTGACGCTCACCCGGTCCGCAGCGGTCAGGTGCTCGAACCACAGCGACGTCATCAGGGTGACCATCGAGGCGCTTGAGGCCTGGTGGCCGCCCACCTTGACCCCGGAGGTGTTGGGCCGCCGGGAGTTCGCCGCGTGCACGACGCTCGTGGCGAGCCACAGCACCCGCCGCTCCACCTCGTGGAGGACCGCGTCGTCACCACTACCGGAACAGGTCACCAG
>JAYTHS010000134.1:0-1576 GCA_043732345.1 Frankiales bacterium
CTGACCCGACCCTGCGGGACTGACCCGACCCTGCGGGACTGACCCGACCCTGCGGGACTGACCCGACCGGGGCGCCCGCTGCGGCCAACCCCCCGAGCGCTGCCACGCCCGTCGTCACCCGGTTGGCCCGCTCCGATGCGGCGGCGGCTGGGTAGCGTCACCGTGTGGACCCGCTTCCCTGCGCCGAGCCTGCCGGCCCGGTCGAGCTGCGACGGGGCGTGCTCGCGGTCAGCGTCCTGCAGGACCTGGATGTCGACCCTGCCCCGCTCGGCCTGGTGCTGCCCGGAACGCCGTCGGTGTGGGTCTCGTGGGGCGAGTGCCGGCGGGCCCTGGCCGGCCACGACCCCGAAGGCCTCGTCGGCCGGGCCCGGCTGGGCCGCTGGCTGTTCGCCCGCCGATGGGCCGCCGACCAGCCGATCGAGGAGCTCCGCGAGCGGCTCCGCCCGGCCGGCCTGCCCGTCGACCACGTCCTGCACCCGGGACTGGACTGGGTCCGTCGACGGGTGCTCGGTGGCGCGCTCGATCTCGGCCTCGGCGCCGTCGACCTCGACCCCGCCGACCTCGAGCGGGTCGTCCTGCTGCCCCAACCGCTGCTCGACGCGGTCGGTCTGGACGCCGAGGCCGAGTGGGTCCAAGCAGAGAGCTACCTGGAGGAGATGGGTGCGCTGGCCGCCGAGCGGCTCGACCGCGACCGGCGCGGCATGCTGCGACCGGTCGGGGACTGCGACGTCGTCACGCTGCTCGGGTCGACCTCGCTTCGCTCAGCCGTCGCCCGCCGGGCCGGTGGCCTGGGGGCGGCCGTCGTACCCATCCGCAGCCGGGGCTGGACCGAGCTCGCGCTGATCGACCCCGCCTTCGGCCCAGCCGCCGCAGCCGCCACCGAGGTCACGGCCCGCGGCTTCACCCGGCCGCTGCTGGTCACCGCCGAGGAGCTCGCGCTCGCCACCGCCGGACGCCCCGCCGAGATCGTGCTGCGCGACCCCTCGGCCGACTCCCCCTGGCTGCGGGACGTGCTGTACCGCTGACGCCGGCTGGCACGATGGAGTGTGCCCACCCGCCGCCTCGTCCTGGCCTCCGCCTCCCCCGCCCGGCTCGGGCTGCTCCGCGCGGCCGGCCTGAACCCGCAGGTGCAGGTCAGCGGGATCGACGAGTCGACGGTCAGCGGTACGCCCGCCGAGCAGGTCCTGGAGCTGGCCAGGCTCAAGGCAGCCGCGGTCGCTGCCGACCACCCCGACGCCCTCGTTGTCGGCTGCGACTCGATGCTCGAGCTCGACGGCGTGGCTCTCGGCAAGCCCGCCGACCCCGCTGAGGCAATCGCCCGCTGGGCGCAGATGCGTGGCCGCAGCGGCCGCCTGCTGACGGGCCACAGCGTCGTGGACGGTGGTCGCACCGTGAGCGAGGTCGCGTCGACGGTGGTGCGGTTCGGGACCCCCACCGATGCCGAGGTGGCTGCCTACGTCGCCTCCGGCGAGCCCCTCCAGGTCGCCGGCGCGTTCACGCTGGACGGCCGCTCGGCACCGTTCGTGGACGGCATCGACGGCTGCCACACCAACGTCGTTGGGCTCTCCCTTCCCCT
>JAYTHS010000135.1:0-5532 GCA_043732345.1 Frankiales bacterium
CACAGTCAAGCGCATAGAGGGCCCGAGAACGGGCATCGCAGCGCGCCGCTGATCACACAGGTTCCTGAGCGCCTGTCGGTCGGGGTGCAGGATGTGGACATGACCAACACCCCTGCACGTGAGGTCCAGCTCGTCTCCCGCCCCGTCGGGGAGCCCACGGCTGCCGACTTCGCCGTCGTCGACACCGAGCTGCCGACCGGCGAGGTGGTGGTCCGCAATACCTGGATGTCGGTCGACCCCTACATGCGCAACCGGATGCGGGACGTGAAGAGCTACGTCCCGCCCTTCGCGCTCGGCGCGGCGCTCGACGGCGGGGCCGTCGGCGAGGTCGTCACCTCGACCGCCGCCAGCCACCCGGTCGGCGCGACCGTGCTGCACGGGCTCGGCTGGCGGACGCACGCCGCCGGCCCGGCCTCGGCCTTCCGGGTGGTCGACACCTCGGTGGCGGCGCCCCAGGCCTACCTCGGCGTCCTCGGTATGCCTGGCCTGACGGCCTGGGCCGGCCTAACGGCGGTGGCCGGGCTGCAGCCCGGCGAGACGGTCTTCATCAGCGCCGCCGCCGGGGCGGTCGGCAGCCTGGTCGGCCAGATCGCGAAGCTCCGGGGCGGCCGGGTGGTCGGCAGCGCCGGGTCGCCGGAGAAGGTGGCCTGGCTGCGGGAGCTGGGCTTTGACGCCGCTTTCGACTACCACGACGGGGTCCTGCCGCAGCTGCGCGAGGCCGCCCCCGAGGGAATCGACGTCTACTTCGACAACGTCGGCGGGGAGCACCTCGAGGCGGCCATCGACGTGCTGAAGGTCCACGGCCGGGCGGTCATCTGCGGGATGATCAGTCTCTACAATGCCACCGAGCCGGCCGTGGCCCCGCGCAACCTCAGCCAGGTCATCGGCAAGCGCCTTCGCCTCGAGGGAATGCTGGTCTCCGACCACCACCACCTGCAGGACGAGTTCGTGACCGACGTCGCCCCGGCGCTCGCCGACGGTCGCCTCGTCGCCCGCGAGACGGTCGTGGAGGGCCTGGACGCGGCGCCGGAGGCGTTCATCGGGCTGCTCGCCGGGGCCAACACCGGCAAGATGCTGGTCCGCCTCTGACCGGTCGACCCGCCCGTAGCGCGGTGCCCGGACTCAGCCGGTACCGAGCGTCCCGCGGGTGCACCTGACCCGGATGGTCGCGGTGCCGGCGTACAGGTCTCCCTCGGGGTTGGCGAGCTCGAGGAAGAAGGAGTCGGGCCCGTACTGTCCCGCCCTGGAAGAACTTCTCCAGGAACGAAAAGGCCCCGACGCCGGTGGGTAGCTGGAACCCACCGCTGAGCGCCACGTCGCCCAGGGGTCGTCAGCCCTCGGCGATCCGCTTCACGGCGGCCAGGGAGGCGGGGATGCCGCTGTGCGCGTCGGCGGTGCGGGCGTCCAGGACCTCGTCCACCCCGTCGCCATAGATCGCCAGGCAAAGACGCCCCCTCGCCCGGCGGCGACGATCTGCGATCGGGTCTCCCAGGTTTGGCCGGGGGTTTCGTTGCGACCGCTGAACCACGCGCCCTCGACCGTGCCCGGCACCCTCGTCCCATCAGCAGGCGCGGCAGACCGGCCTCCGCTCGCCGGTCCGGGTCACGTCGCTGACGAGGTCCCGGACCTTCTTGGGCGTGCGGGCGATGACGGTGCTGGCGGAGAAGTCTCGGGTGCTCATGGCCCCTGTCTGCCGGTCAGTCCGCGAAGCCCGGCAGCCACCTGCGCAGGACCGGGGCGACCTCGACGCTGGCCTCGAGCTGGCACAGCACGCCGACCATGCCCAGCCAGACCCGGTGGGTGAACAAGTGCTCGGCCGGCATCCGCAGCTGCAGCGCCACCGCGAAGTCCGGCGAGCGAGGGTCGTTGACCCGGCCGAACTCCTCCCGCAGCCAGGCCCGCCGAAAGGTGAAGCGCTCGTGACGGGCCGGTTCGCTGAACGGTCCGAGGTAGTCGACGAACTTGTCGACCTCGAGGTGCTTGCCGGGGGCGACGAACCCGTCCTGCGTCAGCCGCGTCAGCACGGCGACGGGGTCGGTCTCGACCAGGGCCCGCAGCAGCCGCCCGAAGGTCTCGGGCATGCCGGGCAGCGGCAGCGTCGAGCCGTGGTCGAGGACCGCCAGTCGCCCGTCGTCAAGCACCCGGAAATTACCCGGGTGCGGGTCGGTGTGCAGCAGCCCCACCAGCTCCGGCCCGCTGACCAGGGCCAGCTGGTAGCGGGCTGCCGCGGCGTCCCGCTCCCCTTGCGACCCGGTGCGGGCGACCTCGGCGAGCGGTGTCCCGTCGACCCAGTCCTGCACGAGCACCCTTTCGGTGGCCTCGATCACGTCCGGTACGACGAGCCACGGGTCACCGTCCCACGCGCCGTGGAATCGTCGCTGGGCGGCCGCCTCGTGGGTGTAGTCGAGCTCCTCGACCAGCCGGTTCCGCAGCTCGCTGACCAGCGGGGGCAGCGCCATCCCGGGGGCCACCAGCGCCGTCGCGCGGGTCAGCGCCGACACCGCACGCAGGTCGGCCCGCAGGGCCTCGCGGATACCGGGGTACTGCACCTTGACCGCCACCGGCCGGCCGTCGGACCACACGGCCCGGTGCACCTGCCCGATGCTGGCGGCGGCGCTCGCGTGCTCCTGGAAGGACCGGAACCGTTCGCGCCACCGGGCCCCCAGCTCGGCCCGCAGCACCGGCTCGACCTGCGCAAAGGGCAGCGCGGGGTTGGCCTCCTGCAGGCTGGTGAGGGCCTCCCGCCAGGTGTCCTCCGGGTCGACGGGGAACAGCGCCTCGACCGTGGACAGCAGCTGCCCTGCCTTGAGGGCGCCGCCCTTGAGCTCGCCCAGGACCTGGCGGGTCCGCTCGGCGTTGCGGGCGCGCAGCTCCCGCCGTACGACGTCGGGGTCGGCGCCGGCGAGGCGGCGCACCAACCCGACGGCCGACAGGCCCAGGGCGCCCGCGGGCAGCGACAGCAGCTGGGCCGTCCTGCGCGTTCTCGACAGGCTCGTCACCCCGTCATCCTGCTCGACGAGTCCTCGGGCGGTCGCGCCGACCGGGCCTCAGACCGGCGCGACCGCCCTCGTAGGCTCCGCCGTTCGGGCCTCAGACCGCGCAAACGTCGCCATCGCAGGTCCCACCGGTCGCCTCGACGAGCGCCAGAGGCGCCTGCTCGGCCCACGCCCGCTCCAGGGCGCCGAGCAGGACCTCCACGGGCTGGGCACCCGAGATGCCGTAATGACGGTCGACCACAAAGAACGGGACGCCGGTGATGCCGAGCTCGACGGCCTCGGCCTCCTCCCGGCGCACGGCGTCGGCGTGGGTGTCGGCCTGCAGGACCGGGTGGACGTCGAGCCCGACCTGGGCGGCCAGCCGGACGAGCGTGTCGTGGTCGTGCACGGCCTCGCCCTGCTCGAAGTAGGCCCGCAGCAGTCGCTCCTTCATGGCGTCCTGCAGCCCGACCTGCCCTGCAGCATGGATCACGCGGTGGGCGTCGAAGGTGCTTCCGGCCTGGGCCAGGTCGAAGCGGAAGGCCAGCCCCTCGACGGCGGCGGTCGTCGTCATGCCGTCGAGCATCTGCTGCGCCTGCGGCACGGTCCGGCTGTACTTGGCCGCCAGCCGCGTCGCGTAGTCACCGTCCTTGCCACCGACGGCGTGCGGGTCGAGCTCGAAGCTCTTCCACACGACCTCGACCGGGTGCGGGAAGCGGGCCAGCGCCGCCTCGAACCGGCGCTTGCCGATGTAGCACCACGGGCAGGCAACGTCGGACCAGATCTCGACCTTCACGCCTGCAGCACCCATGTATCTCGCAACGCCGCCCCCGGCCGCCGGTCTTCCCCCCGACCCGTACGGCCCCGGCACCCCCGCGTTCCTCATGATCAACGGAACCAGCGTGGGTCAGTGAGGCGCTGCTGCACCCGGGCCGGTTCCGTTGATCACGGGAGGGTGCGTGGCCCGCGGGGAGGGCGCGTGGCCCGCGGGGAGGGTGCGTGGCCCGCGGGGTGGGTGCGTGGCCCGCGGGGTGGGTGCGTGGCCCGCGGGGTGGGTGCGTGGCCTGCGGGGTGGGTGCGTGGCCTGCGGGGCGGGTGCTCAGGAGGGGAGCGGGAGGCCGAGGACCTGCTCGGTGAGCTCCCACAGGCGGGACCCGGTCGCGGGGTCGGCGGCGTTCGCGTAGACCTCGAGCAGCTCGGCCGGTCCGCGAGCCTGGTTGAGCCGGCGGGGGCCGACGAAGGCGCCGCTGGGGGTCGCGGGGTCCAGCGCCCGAAGCGTCGGCTGGGCACCGGCCGCGGCGCTCTGCAGCACGAGGGGACCGATGATCCGGGCCGCCGGGACGAGCCAGCCCTTGCCGCCCTCCTGCAGCTGCCGGATGAACAGGTTGGTCCAGCTCACGCCGGGGTGCGCCGCGACGCTGGCGACCCGGTCGCCGACCCGCCGGTGCAGCTCCTGGGCGAACAGCAGGTTGGCCTGCTTGGTGTTGGAGTAGACGGCCTGCGACTGGTAGCCGACCGGGCTGACGAGGTCGTCGACCGTCATCCGGGGGGTCAGCGTCCCGCTCCGGGCGGCAATGCTGCTGATCGTCACGACCCGCCCGGTGGCGGCCTCGAGCTGGGGGAACAGCCCGGCCACCAGGGCGGCGTGGCCCAGGTGGTTGGTGCCCATCTGGCGCTCGTGGCCCTGGACGGTGCCGAGCATCGCCCCGCCCATGATCCCGGCGTTGCAGACGAGCGCATCGACGCTCGGGGTCGCGGCGGCGAAGGCGGCGACGTTGTCCAGGTCGGTCAGGTCGAGCTCGCGCACGGCCATGCCGTCCGCGACCGCCGTGGCCCGGGCGACGTCCCGGCAGGCCAGGACGACGACGGCTCCGTGCCCGCGCAGGGCCTGGGCCGCCCGCAGGCCGATGCCGCTGTTCCCGCCGGTGACGATGACCGCGCGACCGCGCCAGGCGTCGAGCCCGGCTGGCGACCAGCTCACGGGAAGGGAGGCGGGCCAGGAACGGTCGCGTTCGGGGTGTTGCTGTTGTCGGGCCGCACCTGCGTGCCGCCGGCCGCCAGCACCACGAAGTAGGTGGCGATCGCAAACAGGAATACGAGCAGAACGGTCACCACGGTGCCGCCGGCGTTGCGGAGTCGGTCCATGCGTCCGAGGGTAGCCGTCAGCCCTCGAGGGCGAGCACGAGCGGCAGCACCGGTCCAGACCCTGCCCGGCGCAGCAGCCGAGTCACCTCGGTGAGCGTCCAGCCGGTGTCCGAGCGGTCGTCGACGAGCAGCACGGGAGCCCCGTCGAGGACGAGCCCGTCGACGGAGAAGGCGCCGCTGACGGCCCGCAGCCGCTGGGCGCTGTTGGAACGGCCACCACCGGTGGCTCGCAGGGGCTGCACCGTCCCCAGCGCCGCCAGGCGACCGACGTCGGCAATCCCCGTGGCCAGGGAGGCGACCAGGGTCGGGTGGGTCGACGAGGGCATCGCGACGACCCCCGCCGGCCGCTGCTCCCAGCCCCAGCCGGCCAGCACCTGCACCACGGCGCGCAGCACGTCGTCCGGTACCGGAC
>JAYTHS010000136.1:0-1570 GCA_043732345.1 Frankiales bacterium
CCATCGCCCGGACGGTCTGGATGTTGGGGTTCCAACGACGCCGGGTCCGGCGGTGGGAGTGGCTGACCGACATGCCGAAGCCCGGCCCCTTGCCACAGACGTCGCAGACGGCAGCCACGGTGAACACTCCTAGCAAGACAGTTGGGATCGGGGCGGTGACGCCCGGCGCCGCCGGGCACCTGCACACTACAGCAGCAAGGCCGGTGCCCCTCCGGCCCTCGGACGGGAGGCCACGGTGCTGCAGGCGCTCGGTCCCGCCGGGCTGCGGGCCTGGTGCGTGGCCGGCCTGGACCTGCTCGTGCAGGCCCGCGAGGAGATCGACGGGCTCAACGTCTTCCCCGTCCCGGATGGGGACACGGGCACGAACCTGCAGCTCACGATGACCGCGGTCGTCGAGGCCCTGGCCGCGACGACCGACGATGCAGGTGTCGTGACGGCCGTCGTCCGGGGCTCGTTGATGGGTGCCCGGGGCAACAGCGGTGTCATCCTCAGCCAGCTCCTGCGGGGGCTGTGTGAGGCCCTGGGAGGCGGCACCGGTCCCGAGCTCGCGGGCGCGCTACTGGCCTCCGCGACCGGCGCCTACGACGCGGTCGGCGTCCCGGTGGAGGGGACTGTCCTCACGGTGGCCCGCGAGGCGGCCGAGGCGGTCCGCGGCAGCCGGGCCGACCTCGCGGGCGTCGTCGCCGCCGCGTCCCGGGGCGCGCGGGAGTCCCTGGCCCGCACCCCGGACCTGCTGCCGGCCCTGCGCGAGGCCGGGGTCGTCGACGCCGGCGGCCGGGGATGGTGCGTCCTGCTGCAGGCCCTCGAGCAGGTCGTGACGGGCATGGCCGCCGTACGCACCGTCGTCGGGGCACGGCCCACCGCGCCCAGCGGGGCGACGGCTCACGGGGCGGTGGCGTTCGACCACGAGGTGCAGTTCCTGCTCGAGGGGGCCTCCGACGACGCGGTCGAGCGGCTCCGGGCCGAGCTGGGTGCCTTGGGCGACTCGCTGGTCGTGGTGGGCTCCGACGGGCTGCACAAGGTGCACGTGCACGTCGCCGAGGTGGGGGCGGCGCTCGAGGCGGGCGCGCGGGCCGGTTCACCGTCCCAGACCACAGTCACCCGCTTCGCCGACCAGGTCGACGCCTGCACCGAGCGGCCGGTCAGGGACGAGCGGTCGGTCAGGGACGAGCGGCCGGTCGGGCGGCGCGTCGTCGCCGTCGTCCAGGGGGCCGGCCTCGAGGAGATCTTCCGCCTGGCGGGCGCCGAGGTGGTCACGGGCGGACCGTCCTCCAGCCCGTCGACCCGCGAGCTGCTCGACGCGGTCCGCGCCAGCCGGGCCGGGGAGATCGTGCTGCTGCCCAACGACGGCAACGTCTGTGCGGTCGCGGAGGCCGCCGCCGCCCAGGCCCGGCTCGAGGGACTGTCCGTCCGGGTCCTGCCCACTCGGTCCGTACTGGAGGGGCTGGCCGCCCTGAGCGTGGCCGACGGCGCCACCCCGCTCGACGACGACGTCGCCTGCATGGCCGCCGCGGCCGCCGGCACCTGCTGGGCCGAGGTGACGACTGCGGTCTGCACGGCCAGCACCCCG
>JAYTHS010000137.1:0-1568 GCA_043732345.1 Frankiales bacterium
GCCCGTCCACGGTCTCGGCGTAGTCGTCGTAGACCTCGCGGGCGTGCCGACGGGCGACCTCGCGCTCCCGCAGGTAGGCGTCGTAACCGCCGTTGTACAGACCCACCTGCTGCTGGGCCAGGTCGAGCTCGATCACCCGGGTGACGGTGCGCGCGAGGAACTCCCGGTCGTGGCTGACGACGATGGCGGGGGTCTGCAGCTCGGCCACGAAACGCTCCAGCCGGGCGAGCCCGTCGAGGTCGAGATCGTTGGTGGGCTCGTCGAGCAGCAGGACGTCGTAGCGGCTGAGCAGCAGGGAAGCCAGCCCGGCCCTGGCGGCCTGCCCGCCCGACAGCGAGGTCATCTGCGCCCCGAGGTCCACCCCCAGCCCGACGTCGGCGGCCACCGGCACGGCCCGCTCGGCGAGGTCGGCCCCGCCCAGGGCGAGCCAGCGCTCCAGGGCGGGGGAGTAGGTGTCCTCCCCTTCGCCGGTCAAGGCCTCGGCGGCGGCGTCCATCACCGCCTCGGCCTCGGCCACCCCGGTGCGCCGGCCGAGGTAGGCGAGCACGGTTTCGCCGGGGCGCCGGTCCGGCTCCTGGGGGAGCAGGCCGACGGTCGCGTCGGGCGGGCTGAGGCCGACGCGACCGTCCTCGGGGACGTCCAGCCCGGCGAGCAGCCGCAGCAGGGTGGACTTGCCTGCCCCGTTCGCGCCCACCAGGCCGATGACGTCGCCCGGGGCCACGACCACGTCGAACCCGGCGAACAGGGTGCGGTCACCGTGCCCGGCGGCCAGGTCGACGGCGTGCAGGGTGGCGCTCATGATGGGGCCAGGCTAGCGGGACAGGTCAGGCCTGGCCGCCGTGCGCCTCGAGGGCGACGGGCTGCCACTCGCGCCAGGTCTTCAGCCGGGACTCGTAGTCGGCCTCGGCGATAGCAAGGGGCTTGTCGCCGAAGAAGACGCGCAGCGGCGGGTGTTCGGCGTCGACGACCTTGAGGATCGCGGTCCGGGTGGCCACGGGGTCGCCCTTGGTGCCGCTGGCGGTGGGTCGCTTCGCGGCGGCCACCCGCACGTCGGCGTAGGCCCCGATCTCGTCCGACCGGCTGGCCGAGGGGCCGCTCCAGTCGGTGGAGAACCCGCCGGGCTCGATCAGGGTGACGTGGATGCCGAAGCCGGCCACCTCCTGCGACAGCGACTGGCTCAGGCCTTCCAGGGCCCACTTGGAGGCGTGGTAGATGCCGACGGTCGGGAACGCGGAGATCCCGCCGATGGAGGAGACCTGGATGATGTGACCGCTGCCCTGGGCGCGCAGGATCGGCAGCGCCGCCTGGGTCACCCACAGGGCGCCGAACAGGTTGGTCTCCAGCTGGCCGCGGGCCTCGGCCTCGCTGATCTCCTCGACCATGCCGAAGTGTCCGTAGCCGGCGTTGTTCACGACGATGTCGAGCGCGCCGAAGTGCTGGTGCGCCTGCGCCACGGCCGCGAAGTCCGCTGCGCGGTCGGTGACGTCGAGCTTGATGGGCAGCACCTTGTCGCCGTAGGTCGCGACCAGCTCGTTCATGCTGGTGGTGTCTCGGGCGGTGCCGGCGAC
>JAYTHS010000138.1:0-16290 GCA_043732345.1 Frankiales bacterium
GCCCGCTCGGCCGGCGTCTCTCCTAGGTCCACCATGCGTGTCCTGACCGTCGTCCGCACCGCCCCCGTCCGCTTGTCGGCCCGGCTGCACAGCTCCGACTAGGAGGCCGGTATGACCACGGCGGAGTACGCCGTCGGCACCGTCGCCGCCTGCGGGTTCAGCGGGGTCCTCTACAAGGTCATCACCAGTCCCACGGTGCTCGACCTGCTCAAGGCGGTGATCGGCAAGGCTTTCCGCTTGTCGTTCTGACCGTTGCCCTGGGGTGCCGGCGGTCGACCGTCGCCGGCAGCCCAGGCTCGTCCGCCAAGGAATTGCTCCATGTGCCATCCAGCCTGTCTCCGCACCGCCGACGTGGAGCCCGTCCCCAGCGCCGGCCCCGGCCACCCCGCCCGACCACCAGGCCGCGCGGGGCGGTAGCGGCCGACCGACGCCGGGTACGCGAGGGCCGAGGCGGCCCTGGCTCCCCCCTCCCTGCTGGTGGTCCTCGCCGTCGCCGTCTGGGTCCTCGCCTGCATCGGCGCCCAGCTGCGGTGCGTCGATGCGGCCCGGGTCGCCGCCAGGGTGGCGGCGCGGGGCGACTCCACAGCGGCGAGCGCTGCAGCCGGCTGGGCCGCCGGCCCGCGGGGAGCGAGCGTCCGCATCACCTCGACCGGATCACGGGTCTTGGTCGTCGTCCGGGCCGAGGTCCGCCCGTTCGGCGCCGCCCTCCACGTGCCGTGCAGGTCCAGGCCAGGGCGGTGGCGGAGCGTGAGGACGCCCCGCGGATGGCGCTGTGACCCTGTCCCATCCAGGACGGCCCCGCCGTCGCGGGACGGAGGCTCGTGACGATCGACGCGGCCGGCCCGCTGGTGGTCCTGGTAGGCCTCGCCGGTGTCGCCGTCAGGCTCGGCGCGGTCGAGGTTGCTTGCCATCGGGCGTCCGCGTCCGCGGACCTCGCCGCTCTCGCGGGCGCCCGGCATCGCCTGGAAGGGCAGGGTTCGGCCTGTGCGGCAGCCTCCGAGGTGGTTCGGGCCCAGGGGGCGGAGCTGGAGGGCTGCGAGCTCGACGGCCAGGCCGTCACGGTGCAGGCCGGGGTCCGGCCACCGGGACCCGTGGGCCGGTTCGGGGTGGCGCACGCCCGGGCGCGGGCGGGCCCGATGGACCCCCGGGCCTGATCGGGCTTGATCTGGCCTGATCGCGACAGGGATGGGCAGGCTGATGGGAACAGACCGGGACCAATGTGTCACTCCTGAGCCGACTCACGACCCCGACGAGGAGCAGCATGCAGCCGCCCTGCGTCCCGCCGGTTGCTGGACGAGGGCGGTCGATGAGGGCGCTCATCCCGCGACGCGCTGAGCCGTCCGGGCAGCTGTCGTGCGCTATCGGCCGTGTCCATGGTGCTGTTCGTACGGCGCAAGCATCAGCCGCCGGCGGGAACTTCCTCGGGGCGAGCCGAACGCTCCAGGTCACGGCCATGACGAGGCCCCGTCCAGCGGCCCCGGGGGGCGTGGCGTGGCGACGCAAGCGGAACGTGTCAGCGGCGGCCGAAGACGCCCCGCCGGCCCTGCTCCTCCTCCACCGGGTAGGTCACCTCGGTGCTGCTGAGGTCGCCGACCCCGTCCCGGTCGGTGCGGTCGGCGGTGCCGGTGCGCTCGACGACATCGGTGCGGACGGTGCGGTCTGCCCCGTTGGTGGTGTCCGTACGGTTGGTCACGTCCGTGCGCTGGCCGCGGTTTGCCAGGTCAGCATCCCCTCGCTCCACAGCGGCCGAGCGCTCGGTGGCGAGGCGGGAGCGGAGCTCCTCGTTCTCGACAGCCAGCTGCTCCTTCTCCGATCGGGTGCCCTTGATGGTCCGCTTGGTCTCCACCTTGCGGTGGCGCTTGCGGGCCGAGCCGGCGACGAGCAGGCCCAAGCCGATACCGAAGACGATGCCCGCGATGGCACCAGCCAGGAACAGCCCACCCAGGCTCACGTTGGACAGCGACACACCAAAAGCGGAGGCCGACACGGGATCAGTGTTGGATAGCACCACCCCGAGCGTGAAGATGCCTGACAGGACGAGCAAGACGAGACCGAGAGCGGCCACAGGTACCTCCAAGGACGGGTCGGCAACGACGCCGACACTCTTCTCCTACCCCGTCAGCGCCGCCGCACCCAGCCCCGAGCCCAGGACCACGTCGAGCAGCCGTACGGCGCCGGCCTTGTCCAGCGGCTCGTTGCCGTTGCCGCACTTGGGCGACTGCACGCAGGAGGGGCAGCCGCTGGTGCACTCGCAGGCGGCGATGGCCTCCCGGGTGGCCCGCAGCCACGCCGCGGCCCGCAGGTGGCCCCGCTCGCTGAAGCCGGCACCGCCGCGGTGCCCGTCGTAGACGAAGACGGTCATCAGACCGGTGTCCTCGTGCAGGGCGGTCGAGACGCCACCGATGTCCCAGCGGTCGCAGGTCGCGAACAGCGGCAGCAGGCCGATCGCGGCGTGCTCGGCGGCGTGGGCCGCCCCCGGTACGTCGCCCGGCTCGAGGTCGGCCGCCTCCAGCAGCTCCTGGGAAACGGTGTACCAGACGGCGCGGGTCCGCAGCTCGCGTGCCGGCAGGTCCAGCGGCTCCTCGCCGAGCACCTCGCCCGAGCCGAGCCGCTTGCGCAGGAAAGACACCACCTGGTGCGTCACGTCCACGGTCCCGAACGACAGCGCCACCCCGTCGTACGCCGTGGTGCGCAGCGACTCGACGACCCGGATGTCGGTGACGTCCCGGGCCGTCGTGGAGAAGTCGGGGTCGTCGGCGTGGACCAGCGCCACCGACTCCTCGAGGTCCAGCCGGTCGACGACCCAGGTCGAGCCCTGGTGCAGGTAGACCGCGCCGGTGTGGGCCTGGCTGTGCGCGGAGGAGGCGTCGACGGTCCCCAGCATCCGCCCGGTAGCAGCCTCGACGAGGCGGACCGGCGGGCCGCCGGCCCCGCGCAGGTCGGCGTCGGGGCGGTCCCGCGAGGTCCAGAACCACCCGCGGGGCCGGTTCCGCAGCAGGCCCCGGCGCACCAGGTCGGCCAGCAGCAGCTCGACCTCCGACGGCGTCCCGAAAAGCGGCAGGTCCTCCGGGGTCAGCGGCAGCTCGGCGGCCGCGCAGCACAGGTGCGGGCCCAGGACGTAGGGGTTGGCGGGGTCCAGCACCGTCGCCTCGACGGCCCGCCCGAACATCGCCGCCGGGTGGTGCACCAGGTAGGTGTCCAGCGGGTCGTCGCGGGCGACGAACACCGCCAGCGCCCCCTGCCCGCCCCTCCCTGCGCGGCCTGCCTGCTGCCAGACCGACGCGACGGTGCCCGGCCACCCCGACAGCACGACGGCGTCCAGCCCCGCGACGTCGACCCCGAGCTCAAGGGCGTTGGTGGCTGCGACTCCCAGCAGATCGCCTGACTGCAAGCGTTTCTCGAGCACCCGGCGCTCCTCCGGCAGGTAACCGGCCCGGTAGGCCGCGACCCGCCCGACCAGCTCGGGCGCCGCCTCGTCTAGCGCCCGCCGGGCCCCCAGGGCCACCGACTCGGCACCCCGTCGGGAGCGGACGAAGGCGATCGTGCGTGCCCCCTCGACCACAAGGTCGGCCAGCAGGTCGCCGGCCTCGGCCGTGGCGGACCGTCGTACGGGGGCGTCGTGCTCGCCGCGCGAGCCGGGCAGCAGTGGCGGCTCCCACAGGGCGAACTCCGTGAGCCCGCGGGGCGAGGCGTCGTCGGTCACGGCGGTGACGGGCAGGCCGGTCAGGCGGGAGGCCGACACGGCCGGCTCGCTGACGGTCGCTGAGGCGAGCACGAAGACGGGGGAGGCGCCGTACCGCGCGCAGACCCGCCGCAACCGCCGCAGGACCTGCGCGACGTGCGAGCCGAAGACCCCGCGGTAGGTGTGGCACTCGTCGACGACGACGTAGCGCAGCCCCCGCAGGAAGCGGGAGAAGTCGGCGTGCCGGGGGAGCACCCCGCGGTGGAGCATGTCCGGGTTGGTGAGCACCAGCGAGCCGTGCCGCCGCACCCAGTCCCGCTCCTCGTGGGCGGTGTCCCCGTCGTACGTCGCGGCGCGCACCGCCATGAGGTTCAGGGCGCGTACGGCGCGCAGCTGGTCGGTGGCCAGGGCCTTGGTCGGCGACAGGTAGAGGGCGGTCGCCCGGTCGTCCTCCAGCAGCGCCGACAGGACCGGCAGCAGGTAGGCCAGCGACTTGCCGCTGGCCGTGCCGGTGGCGACGACGACCGAGGTGCCACCGCGGGCGAGGTCCGCCGCCGCGGCCTGGTGCTCCCACGGCGCGGGTACCCCGGCCAGGGCGAGCCGGTCGACCAGCAGCTGCGGCACCCAGACCGGCCAGTCCGTCGGCCGGCCGACCCGGGCGGGTACGTGCTCGACGTGCGTCACCCGCTCGCGCCGGGAGGGGTCCAGCAGCAGCCGCTGCAGCAGCGACTCGGGACGGTTCGTCATCGGACCCTTCAGTCTGCCTGTCAAATTTCGGTGTTTGATGGAGATCACCATGGGTACTCGCCGAGCGGGACCAGGGTGTACTTGCTGCGTCCACGATCATGCTGAGCACACAACCGAGGAGACGTCGTGGACCTGACCCTGCAGACCCGCACGGAGGGCGACCGCACCATCGTGGTCGTCGGCGGCGAGATCGACGTCTACACCGCCCCCAAGCTGCGCGAGCAGCTCATCGACCTCGTCAGCGGCGGTCAGTACCACCTAGTCGTCGACATGGAGGCCGTCGAGTTCCTCGACTCCACCGGGCTCGGCGTCCTGGTCGGTGGGCTCAAGCGGGTGCGTGCCCACGAGGGCTCGCTGCGCCTGGTCTGCACGCAGGAGCGCATCCTGAAGATCTTCCGGATCACCGGCCTGACCAAGGTGTTCCCGATCCACGCCTCCGTGGACGAGGCCGTCGCGGCGACTGACTAGTGGCGCAGGTCGAGTTGCTGCTGGCCCCCCTGCCCGTCCACGTCCGGACCGCCCGCATGGTCGGAGTGGCTGCTGCCCGCCGGGCAAGGCTCGATGACGACTACGTCGCCGACCTGCGGCTAGCGCTGGGTGAGGCCTGCTCCCGGGCCGTCGCTCTGCACGTCGCCCACGCCGTACCCGACCCCGTGCGGATCCTCGTGCGCGACGACCCGACCGGGCTCACCGTGACGATCACCGACCGGGGCCCGGCCACGACGGCGACCTCGACGGACCCCGTCGACTCGTTGTTCGGCGACGACGGTGACCTGCTGGTGCCCGACGTCGCGCTGGCCGTGCTGTCATCCCTCGTGGACGACGTCGAGATCCTGCCCGACAGCACCGGTACGACGGTCCAGCTGCGGTGGCCCCTTCCCCCACGGGCGGTCTGACCCGGTCTGGCTGGCCGCGTCCCCGGTGGCGGGAGCGGCCCGGCGAGTGACGAGGCTCAGGGGGGTGTGGTTGTCTCCTCGCGTCCCGCCCGACGCTCCTGGAGGACCGCTTGTCCGCTCTGCCGCTTGCCGCCGCCCCGCCTGAACTGCCGACCTTCCTCTCGGACGACCGGCCGATCCTGCTGCTCGTCCTCGGGGTGTCCGTCGTGGCGCTCGGTTTTGCCGGGGTGTTCGCCAAGGAGGTCCTGGCCGCCGAGCAGGGGCCGCAGAAGATGCGGGACATCAGCCGAGCCGTGCAGGAGGGAGCCGCCGCCTACCTCTCGCGCCAGTTCCGGACCCTCGCGGTCTTCGCCGGGCTCGTCTTCCTGCTGCTGTTCCTGCTGCCGGGGTCCAGCGAGGTGCGCATCGGCCGCTCGATCTTCTTTCTCGTCGGTGCCGGGTTCTCGGCGCTCGTCGGGTTCATCGGGATGACTCTGGCGACCCGGGCCAACGTCCGCGTCGCCCACGCCGCCAACACGACCGGCACCAAGACCGCCCTGCGGATCGCCTTCCGCTCCGGCGGGGTCGTCGGCATGTTCACGGTCGGGCTGGGCCTGCTCGGTGCCACGGTCGTGCTGCTGTCCTACGGCAGGAACGCCCCCGAGGTCCTCGAGGGGTTCGGTTTCGGCGGTGCGCTGCTGGCGATGTTTATGCGGGTCGGCGGGGGCATCTTCACCAAGGCCGCCGACGTCGGTGCGGACCTCGTGGGCAAGGTCGAGCAGGGCATCCCCGAGGACGACCCCCGCAACGCGGCCACCATCGCCGACAACGTGGGTGACAACGTCGGTGACTGCGCGGGCATGGCCGCTGACCTGTTCGAGTCCTACGCCGTGACGCTGGTCGCCGCCCTCATCCTGGGCCAGGCCGCCTTCGGGGCGGAGGGGCTCGTCTTCCCGCTCATCGTCCCGGCCATCGGTGTGCTCACCGCGCTCGTCGGGATCTTCGCCACCTCCCCCCGGGACGCAGACCGCACCGGGATGAGCGCGATCAACCGCGGCTTTTTCCTGTCGGCCCTGGTCTCGGCCGTCCTGGTCGGGTTCGCGTCCTTCGCCTACCTGCCGAGCACGTTCGCGGGTCTGCACGGCGGGACGACGAGCGACCGCGACCCCCGGGTCGTTGCCGTCGTGGCCGTGATCATCGGCATCGTGCTGGCGAGCCTCATCCAGGTCCTGACCGGCTACTTCACCGAGACGACCCGCAAGCCGGTGCGTGAGATCGGCAAGAGCTCGCTCACCGGACCGGCGACGGTCATCCTGGCCGGCATCTCGGTCGGCCTGGAGTCGGCGGTCTACGCCTCAATCCTGATCGGAGGGGCGGTCTACGCCGCCTTCCTGCTCGGCGGTGGGTCGACGGTGCTGTCGCTGTTCGCCGTCGCCCTGGCCGGCACCGGCCTGCTCACCACGGTCGGCGTCATCGTGGCCATGGACACCTTCGGACCGATCTCGGACAACGCCCAGGGCGTGGCGGAGATGTCCGGCGAGGTCGGCGAGGAGGGGGCGCTGGTCCTGACCAGCCTGGACGCGGTCGGCAACACCACCAAGGCCATCACCAAGGGCATCGCGATCGCCACCGCGGTGCTCGCTGCGACCGCGCTGTTCGGGTCGTTCCGGACCGCGGTCGAGCGAGCGCTGGTGGACGCCGGCCGCCGGGCCGACACGTTCTCGCTGTCGATCGAGAAGCCCAACCTGCTGTTCGGGTTGATCATTGGTGCGGCGGTCACGTTCCTGTTCTCCGGCCTGCTCATCAGCGCCGTGTCGCGGGCCGCCGGTCGGGTCGTGCTCGAGGTCCGCGAGCAGTTCCGCACCAAGCCCGGGATCATGGACTTCACCGAGACGCCCGACTACGCCCGCGTCGTCGACATCTGCACCAAGGACTCCCTGCGCGAGCTGGCGACCCCCGGCCTGCTGGCCGTCCTGTCGCCCATCGCCGTCGGGTTCGCCCTGGGCTACGCCCCGCTCGGCGCGTTCCTGGCCGGTGCTATCGCCTGCGGCGTGCTCATGGCGGTGTTCCTGTCCAACTCCGGCGGGGCCTGGGACAACGCCAAGAAGCTGGTCGAGGACGGCACCCACGGCGGCAAGGGATCACCCGCGCACGAGGCCACGATCATCGGTGACACCGTCGGGGACCCGTTCAAGGACACCGCCGGCCCGGCGCTCAACCCGCTGCTGAAGGTGATGAACCTCGTCGCGCTGCTCATCGCCCCGAGCGTGGTCAAGTACGGCATCGGCGTCGATGCCAGCAAGGGGGTGCGCTTCCTGGTCGCGGCCGTCGCCCTCGCCGGGATCGCCGCCGCCGTGACGGTCAGCAACCGTCGGGGCGTCTCGGGAGCTGCGGACCTCGTCGAGAAGGTGGCCGGCTGACCGAGCCTGCCGTACGTCCGGCCCGGCTCCCCCCCGGGAGCCGGGCCGGTCTACGTTCCGGGCGTGCTGCCGGACCCTGCCGACCTGCTGCCCGACGCCCCACGCGTCCGGGAGGCCCTCGCGGCTGCCGGATGGTCCCCCGCCGGGCTGGACGACCTGCTCGGGGTCACCGCCCGGACCCACCTGGACCGCGATGAGCGCAGTCCGCTGCTGCGTCGTACGGCGGGGGGCTCACCGCTGGAGGTGCTGGCCCGGGTCCTAGTGCTCGGTGAGCCCGTCCCGCGGGCCCGGGCCGTCGGAGCGGGGCTGCCGAACAGCTGGCTGGTCGGCGGTGAGGCCGTCACCTGTCCGGTACGGCTGCAGGCCGTCGCGCACGGCGGGACCGACGTCACCGTCCCCCACGACCCCGGCAGCGCGGCGGCGCAGGTGCAGGCCGAGCAGGTGCTGGGCATCGGCGCGGCCAGCCTCACGCTGGCCGCGGCGACGCCCCGCCGACCCGTCTCGCGGCTGCTGGACGTCGGGACGGGCAACGGGGTGCAGGCGCTGCTGGCCCGCGGGCACGCCGGGGTGCTGGTCGCGACCGACCGCAACCCGCGGGCGACGGCATTCGCGCAGCTGGCCGGGGTGCTGGCGGGTGTCGAGGTCGACGCGCGCACCGGTGACCTGCTCGAGCCGGTCGCCGGCGAGCAGTTCGACCTCGTCGTCAGCAACCCGCCGTTCGTGGTCAGCCCCGGCCGTCGCTACACCTACCGCGACGCGGGGCACCCCGGGGACGACGTCTGCCGGACCCTGGTCCAGCAGGTGTCCGCGGTGCTCGCCCCGGGCGGCCACGCCGTGCTGCTCGTCAACTGGCTGCACCTGCAGGGGCAGGACGGCGACGAGCGGGTCCGGTCGTGGTTCGACGGGACCGGCTGCGACGGCTGGGTCGTGCAGCGCGAGCTGGCCGCGCCGGAGGACTACGTGACGGCCTGGTTGCGCGACACCGACGAGGGTGCCTTCGACGCGCTGTACGACGAGTGGGTCGACGCGCTCTTCGGGGTCGAGGCCATCGCGTTCGGGGTGCTCGCGATGCACCGGCGCACCGACGGCACGGCCCCGAGCGTCGAGCTCGACGAGGTCGACCAGCCGACGGCCGCGACCTGGGGCGAGGAGGTCCTGGCGCACTTTGTCCGCCGGGAGCTGCTCGAGGGCGACCTGCTGCAGGCCCGCCTGCGGGTGCGGGACGACGTACGCCTGCACCAGGTGGCGAAGCGCACCGAGGACGGCTGGCTGGCCGACACCCAGCTGCTGCAGCAGGCGCATGGGCTGCGGTGGAGCGGTGGCGTCGATGCCTACGGCGCCGACCTGCTGGCCGCCTGCGACGGCACCCGACGGCTCGGGGACCTCGTCGAGCTGCTCGCGGCCGGCGCGGGGCTGTCGCCGGGTGAGGCCGCGGAGCAGGTCGTGCCCGTCGTGCGCGAGCTGGTGCGACACGGCTTCCTGGTCTGACTCAGGTACGGGACAGGGCGTCGTGGCAGCCTGGTCCCCGGGCGGTTCCGCTTGACAGCGTCCCGCATGCTGTCCCCGGCCCGACCCGCACCGGCCCCACGACCGAGCAGCCTGGAGAGACGTGCCTGAGACCGACACCCCTGCGACGGCGACCGCGCCTGCGGTGGCGAAGAAGGCGCCGTCCGGGACCCGCACGGCGACGGCCGGTGGCCGCCGGCTGGTCATCGTGGAGTCCCCCGCCAAGGCCAAGACCATCGGTGGCTACCTCGGGGCTGGCTACGTCGTCGAATCGAGCATCGGCCACATCCGGGACCTGCCGCGCAACGCCGCCGACGTCCCGGCGAGCCACAAGCACCTGGCCTGGGCCAAGACCGGCGTCGACGTCGACAACGGCTTCGAGACGCTCTACGTCGTCAGCCAGGACAAGAAGCAGCAGGTGGCCAAGCTGAAGGCGCTGCTGAAGGACGCCGACGAGCTCTACCTGGCGACCGATGAGGACCGCGAGGGCGAGGCGATCGCCTGGCACCTGCTGGAGACCCTGCAGCCCAAGGTGCCGGTGCACCGTATGGTGTTTCACGAGATCACCAAGTCCGCGATCCAGGCGGCGGTCGACAGCCCCCGCGAGCTGGACCGTGCGCTGGTCGACGCCCAGGAGACCCGCCGGGTCCTGGACCGGCTCTACGGCTACAGCGTCAGCCCGGTGCTGTGGAAGAAGGTCCTGGGTGGGCTGTCGGCCGGCCGGGTCCAGTCGGTCGCGACCCGGATCGTGGTGGAGCGCGAGCGGGCCCGGATGCGGTTCACCAATGCCGACTACTGGGACCTCGAGGGCGTCTTCGTCGTGCCGGAGGCGCGCCAGCAAGGGACCGTGACCGGGACGCAGGACGACCCGACGGCCCCGCGGGCGCTGACGGCGACGCTGGTGAGCGTCGACGGGACCCGCCTGGCAAGCGGCCGGGACTTCGACCCCGACACCGGGCAGCTGACCCGCGAGGTGCTGCAGCTCGACGAGACGAACGCCCACTCGCTGGTGGAGCGCCTTGCCGACGCGGCCTTCGCCGTGCGGTCGGTCGAGGACAAGCCCTACACCCGCAAGCCCTACGCGCCGTTCATGACCTCGACGCTGCAGCAGGAGGGTGGCCGCAAGCTGCGGATGTCCGCGCAGCGCGTCATGCAGACCGCCCAGCGGCTGTACGAGAACGGCCACATCACCTACATGCGCACCGACAGCGTCAACCTGTCCGAGACGGCGGTGAACGCTGCCCGCCGGCAGGCCCGCGACCTCTACGGCCCGGAGTACGTCCCGGAGGCACCGCGGCGCTATACCTCCAAGAGCAAGAACGCCCAGGAGGCCCACGAGGCGATCCGCCCCTCGGGCGACGTGTTCCGCACCCCCGGCGAGCTGGCCCGCGAGGTGAGCACCGACGAGCTGCGGCTCTACGAGCTCATCTGGCAGCGCACCGTCGCCTCGCAGATGACCGATGCTCGCGGGGTGACCGCGTCCGTCCGGCTCGGCGCGCGCACCGCTGATGGCACCAATGCGGAGTTCGCCGCGTCCGGCAAGGTCATCACCTTCCCCGGCTTCCTGCGGGCGTACGTCGAGGGCAGCGACGACCCCGAGGCCGAGCTGGAGTCCACCGAGCGGAGGTTGCCGCGGGTGACCGTCGGCGACGCCCTGGGCGTGACCTCGCTGGAGGCGCAGGGCCACACGACCAGCCCGCCGGCCCGCTACACCGAGGCCTCGCTGGTCAAGCAGCTCGAGGAGCTCGGCATCGGACGGCCGTCGACCTACGCCTCGATCATCTCGACCGTGCAGGACCGTGGCTACGTCTGGAAGAAGGGGACCGCCCTGGTCCCCACCTGGCTGGCCTTTGCCGTCATCGGGCTGCTGGAGCAGCACTTCGGGCGGCTCGTCGACTACGGGTTCACCGCCTCCATGGAGGACGACCTGGACCAGATCGCCAGCGGGCAGGGCAACAGCGTCGACTGGCTGACGCGCTTCTACTTCGGCAGCGATCAGGGCAAGGAGGGCGGCCTGGCGCGGCAGGGCGGCCTCAAGGCCCTGACCTCCGAGCGGCTCGACGAGATCGACGCCCGCGAGGTCAACTCGTTGCGCATCGGTCACACCGCCGAGGGCGAGGAGGTTATCGTCCGGGTCGGAAAGTACGGCCCGTACGTGCAGATCGGCGAGAAGCGGGCCTCGTTGCCCGACGACCTCGCCCCCGACGAGCTCACGCCGGCGCTGGCCGTCGAGCTGGCCGACGCACCCAGCAACGACCGGGTGCTCGGCACCGACCCGGTCAGCGGCCACGACCTCGTAGCCAAGACCGGTCGCTACGGGCCCTACGTCTCGCTGGTGCTGCCCGAGGGCTCGCCGGAGAAGCCGCCAACAGCCTCGCTGTTCAAGACGATGGATATCGCCTCGCTCACCCTCGAGGACGGGCTGCGGCTGCTCACCCTGCCCCGCACCCTGGGCAACGCCGAGGACGGCGAGGTGATCACCGCGCAGAACGGCCGCTACGGCCCCTACATCACCAAGGGCAAGGACAGCCGCTCGCTCGCCGACGAGGAGCTGCTGTTCACCGTCACCCTCGCCGACGCGCTCGCGTTGCTTTCCCAGCCCAAGCTGCGCGGCCGGGCCGCAGCCGCCCCACCGCTGCGGGAGCTCGGGACAGACCCCGTGAGCGGGGCGCCGATGGCGGTGAAGGAGGGCCGATTCGGGCCCTACGTCACCGACGGCGAGACCAACGCCTCGCTGCGCAAGGGCGACGAGGTCACGACGCTCACCGACGAGCGGGCCGCCGAGCTGCTCGCCGAGCGCCGGGCGCGTGGGCCGGTCACCAAGAAGAAGGCACCCGCCAAGAAGGCGGGGGCCAAGAAGACCGGGGCCAAGAAGGCGGCCCCCCGCAAGGCGGTCGCCAAGAAGGCTGCCCCCGCGAAGGCGGCGCCCCAGCAGCTCGACTGAGCTGCCGCACGCTCCCGTAGGCTCACGGAGTGACGCCGTCGACCCGCTGGCCCGGTGCCCTTCGGCACCGTGGCTTCCGGCGGCTCTACGTGGCCTTGGTCCTGTCGAGCTTCGGGGACTGGCTGGGCTTCCTGGCAACGACGGCCCTCGCCACCCAGCTCGTCAGCGGCTTTGGCAACAAGAGCTTCGCGGTCGGTGGGGTGCTGGCGTTCCGGCTGCTGCCAGCCGTTGTGCTGGCCCCGCTGGTCGGCGTCGTGGCGGACCGCTGGGACCGGCGGCTCACGATGGTGGTCAGCGACTGCCTGCGCTTCCTGCTGTTCCTGTCGATCCCCGTCGTCGGGTCGCTGACGTGGCTGCTCGTCGCCTCCGCTCTGGTCGAGGTCCTGTCGCTGGTCTGGATCCCCGCGAAGGAGGCCTCGGTCCCACACCTGGCCCGCGAGCACCTCGAGTCGGCGAACCAGCTGTCGCTGTTCGCGACGTACGGCAGTGCGGCGCCGGCCGCCGTGCTGTTCGGGGTGCTCGGCCTGCTCGCCCCCACGACGGGGATCAGCGCCGCCAACCTCGGGATGTATGTCGACGCCGCGACGTTCCTGTTCGCGGCGGCGCAGGTCTTTCGGATCCGCGAGATCCCCTCCAGGGTCGAGGCGCCATCGCATGCCGGGCAGGTGCCGCCGACCGTGGTACAGAGCGTCCGCGAGGGCCTGGCCTTCGCCCGCAGCAGCGTGCTGGTCCGGGGTCTGCTCGTCGGGATGCTCGGCGCACTGGCGGCCGCGGGTGTCGTGATCGGGAACGGCTCGCAGTTCGTCGCGACCGTGCTGGCCGGCGGTGAGGCGGCGTACGCGCTGCTGTTCGGGGCGGTCTTCGTCGGCATCGCCCTGGGGGTCGCCCTCGGACCCAAGGCCCTCGGCGGGATGTCGCGGCGACGCTCGCTCGGGCCGACGATCTGCGGCGCCGGCGCCTGCCTGGTCTTCATGGCCGTGGTGCCGGTGCTGGCCCTGGTGGTGGTTGCGGTCCTGCTGCTCGGCGCGTTTGCCGGGCTCGCCTACGTGACCGGTCTGACCCTGCTCG
Organism: Frankiales bacterium; assembly: GCA_043732345.1. Lineage (GTDB taxonomy): Bacteria > Actinomycetota > Actinomycetes > Mycobacteriales > SCTD01 > RYN-111. Next base: position 13,243 of record JAYTHS010000138.1, read on the forward strand.
GCCTGGAGGTCGAGGACGAGGTGCGGGGGCGCACGTTCGGCCTGGTCAACGCGCTGATGCGCATCGACCTGCTGCTGGTCGTGACAGTGGCCCCACCGGTCGCCGGCGCGATCGGGCGGCACAAGATCGGGTCGGTCGACGTCAACGGCATCTCGGTCACCCTGCTGCTGGGCGGCCTGCTGGCCCTGGGCGTCGGTGTCCTGTGCTTTCGCGCCCTGGACGACCGGCCGGGTCTTCCGCTGCGCCGCGACCTGTTGGCCCTGCTGCACCGCCGACCCGAGAAGCCCTCGTGGACAGGCGTCTTTGTCGTCCTCGAGGGTGGTGAGGGAGCTGGCAAGTCGACCCAGCTGCGGCTGCTCGAGCAGGAGCTCACTGCCGCCGGGCACGAGGTCGTCGTCACCCGCGAGCCCGGTGCGACCCCCATCGGGGCGAAGATCCGGGCGCTGCTGCTCGACCCAGCGACGGGGACGCTCGCGCCACGGGCGGAGGCCCTGCTCTACGCCGCCGACCGCGCCCAGCACGTCGAGACCGTCGTGCGGCCGGCCCTGCGGCGCGGGGCCGTCGTGGTGAGCGACCGCTACGTCGACAGCTCAATGGCCTACCAGGGGGCCGGACGCGCCCTGTCCGTGGACGACGTCGCCAAGATCTCCACCTGGGCCACCGAGGGGCTGCTCCCGGACCTCGTCGTCCTGCTGGACGTCGACCCGGCGGTCGGGCTGGCCCGGGCGACCGGCTCGCCGGACCGCATCGAGCAGGAGTCGCTGGAGTTCCACCGGGCCGTGCGCCAGGGCTTCCTCGACCTGGCCGCCAAGGCGCCCGACCGCTACCTCGTCGTACCCGCCGCCGGGACCTCGGCCGACGTCCACCGCGCGGTGCTCGCCCGCGTGCAGGACGTCGTACGGCCGGTCGAGGCACCGACGCAGGTGCTCGCGCTGTGAGCGTCTTCGACGAGCTGGTGGGGCAGGACGAGGTCGTCGCCCAGCTGGTCGCTGCGGCGGCCGCGGCGGCCAACGGAGGCGGCGCGGGCATGACCCACGCGTGGCTGTTCACCGGTCCCCCCGGCTCGGGACGCTCCAACGCGGCGCGGGCGTTCGCCGCCGCCCTGCAGTGCCCCGACCAGGGGTGCGGCCACTGCGAGACCTGCCACCAGGCGCTCGGGGGGACGCACCCGGACGTCGCGGTGATCGTGCCCGAGGGGCTGCACCTGAAGATCGACGAGGCCCGGGAGGTCATCGCCCGCTCGTCGCGGGCGCCGACCCGCGGCCGCTGGCAGGTCACCCTCATCGAGGACGCCAACCGGATGGAGGAGCGCACCTCCAACACCCTGCTGAAGGCCGTCGAGGAGCCACCCCCGCACAGCGTGCTGCTGCTGTGCGCTCCGTCGGCCGAGGATCTGCTGCCGACCATCCGGTCCCGCTGCCGGCTGGTCCCGCTGCGGACTCCGCCGTCCGATGCGGTCGCGGGCGTGCTCGTCGACCGGGACGGGGTCGACCCCGCGATGGCAGCCTTCGCCGCCCGGGCAGCGCAGGGCCACATCGGCCGGGCCCGCCGGCTCGCGACCGACGAGGGCGCCCGGACCGAGCGCAGCCACGTGCTCGCACTGCCGCGCCTGCTCGGGTCCGTCGGCTCGGCGTTGGTCGCGGCCAGGGACCTCGTCGATGCCGCCAAGGCCGAGTCCGACGTGCTCGCCGGCAGTCGCGACGCCGGGGAGCGCGAGGCGCTGTCGACAGCGCTGGGCGGGGGTGCGACCGGCAAGGGCTACGCCGGGGGCGCACCCAAGGGGGGCGCCGGCGCTCTGAAGGAGCTGGAGAAGCGCCAGAAGTCACGCGGGACCAGGACGCAGCGCGACGCGCTCGACCGGGCACTGGTCGACCTCGCGGCGTTCTACCGCGACGTGCTGTCGCTGCAGCTCGGGGCGGGCGCGACCTCGGTGCATGCCGACCTGTCCGAGCAGGCCGCCACGATCGCCCGCGGCTCGACGGCCGAGCAGACGCTAAGGCGCATCGATGCCGTCCTGGCTTGCCGGGTCGCGATCGACGCCAACGTCGCCCCGCTGCTGGCCGTCGAGGCGATGGCGCTCGCGTTGCGGGCCGGCACGTGAGCCGGGTCTGTGCGGTCAGCTTCGACCGGCACGGCAAGCTGCACTACTTCGACCCGGGGACGCTCGACGTCGCCGTCGGGACGATGGTCCTGGTGCCGACCGAGGACGGCGCCGAGGTCGCCGAGTGCGTCTGGGCCGGGCAGGAGACCACGGAGACCTACCCACCGCTCGTCGGGCTTGCTGCTGAGGCGGACCTGCTGCGGGACAGGCAGAACAGGGCGCGTAAGGCGGAGGTCACCGTGGCTACGCGGCGCCTGGTGCGCGAGCACGGGTTGCCGATGAAGGTTGTCGGGGTCGACGTCCGCGACCGGGCTGGCCTGGTCATCGTCTTCTTCGCCTCTCCCGGGCGGGTCGACTTCCGTGAGCTGCTGCGCGACCTGTCCAGGACCCTGTCGGCCAAGGTCGAACTGCGTCAGCTGTCGGCGCGTGACGAGGCCCGCGTCCAGGGCGGCATCGGCCCCTGCGGCCGCGACCTGTGCTGCTCGTCGTTCCTCAAGGATTTCGAGCCGGTCACGATGCGGATGGTGAAGGACCAGGGCCTGCCGCCCAACCCGCTGCGGATCTCCGGTGCCTGCGGCAAGCTGTTGTGCTGCCTGAAGTACGAGCACCCCCTCTACGTCGCCTTCGCCGAGCAGGCCCCGGCCGTCGGCGAGACGGTCACCACGGACGACGGGGAGGGGAGGGTCGTGGCGCACGACGTGCCCCGCGAACAGGTCGTCGTACGGGTCTTGGCGTCCGGGACGCGGACCGGCTGCAGCCTGGCCAGCGTGTGCGGGAGTCGGCGGGTCCACGACGAGGACGTGTCCTAGACTGTAAAGGCACCGAAGATCAGTGCCGCCTTAGCTCAGTCGGTAGAGCACCTCACTCGTAATGAGGTTGTCCGGAGTTCGATTCTCCGAGGCGGCTCCACCTCTGACCTGCAGTGATAGGTCAGAGCGCCCTCCCGC
>JAYTHS010000139.1:0-1561 GCA_043732345.1 Frankiales bacterium
CCGGTCGCGGATGCCTCCAGGAACACGATCCCCAGGCCCTCCACCTCGAGTCCCCGGCGCCGGGTGCGGCACGGCATGGCGAAGACGTCGCCTGCGTCGTAGTGGGCAGGCAGCTCCTCCCACGGGACAGCCCCCGTCAGGACGACGTCGCAGGCCACCCCGACCTCGGCGGCCAGACGAAGCAGCCGAGGCGCGTCCGGGCCACCACCGACGATGAGCAGTGCCGCTCCCGGGACCTGCTGCTGCACAGCGGGAAGCGCCCTGATGAGCACGTCCTGCCCCTTGCGCGGCACCAGCCGGGACACGCAGACCACGACCGGTCGACCGGCCAGCCCGTGCCGGCGTCGTACGACGTCACCCCCGGCGACGGGCCGGAACAGCGCTGTGTCAACGCCCGAGGGCAGCCGTTCGAGCCGTACGCCAGGAAGCGCTGGGGCGAGGCGCGCACGGGTGAAGTCGCCGAGATAGGTGACGACGTCGACGCCGCGCCCGATCCGCGAGAGGACCTGCCTGGCAGCGGGAAGCATCGCCCAGCCGACCTCGTGGCCGTGCGTCGACGCGACGGACCGGGCCAGGTCGAGCCCGGGGGCCAGCAGCCCGAGCGGTGCGGCAGCGCCGAACCACACCCGGTCGCAGCCCTCGACCCGGGCGATGTCCCGGGCACGCCGAAGGACACCCGGGGTAGGCAGCAGCAGGCCGGTCGGGTGTCGCACCACCGGGAACGGCTGGGCAGCGTCGAACGCCGCCGCCCCGTCGTAGGTCGAGGCGTAGACGACGACCTCTCCGGCGGGCTGCCGCACCGCCAACGAGTGCACGAAGGCCTGGATGCCTCCCGGACGCGGCGGGAAGTCGTTGGTGACGACCAGGGTCCTCACCGGTGGAGCCGCTGCCACTCACGGGCGACAGCAATGCGCTCCGGGCCGGAGGGATGGTCGAAGAACAGGGCGTAGACCAGCGGGCCTGGCTGCAGGTCGGACAGGTTGGTGACCGACAGCCGCCTCTCGCTCGCGATGAACGTGGGCACGTCGCGGGTCAGGTCCAGGGAGTGGACATCGGCGCGGGACTCGATGTGGCGCGACAGCAGCGCGGTGAGCGGTGAGAAGATCAGAGGCCCTGCCACACCGAGAAAGAGCACCAGTCCGAGCACCCGGGGATCCCCCGCCGAGGTGGCTCCCACGCGCCTCAGCAACGGGCGCCAGGACAGCAGCAGGAACAGGCCACACACCCCGGCAGCCCCTCCGAGAGCGCCGATGACGGTCCCGTGCAGCACGTCCTGCTGCTTGGCGTGCCCGAGCTCGTGGGCCACGACCAGCTCGACCTCGCGCGGCGTGGCCGACCGCAGGAGCGTGTCGTACAGCACGATCCGACGGGTCGAGCCAAAGCCACTGACGTAGGCGTTCAGCGCCGTGGTGCGCCGGGAGGCGTCCGCGACCAGGACGTCGGAGACCTGGACGTGGTCGCGCCAGGCGAGGCCGAGCAGGTCGGTGCGCAGCGAACCCGCGGGCAGCGAGGTGAAGGAATTGAACGCCGGCTCGACGACCACCGGATAGACGAACGAGCC
>JAYTHS010000140.1:0-1554 GCA_043732345.1 Frankiales bacterium
AGCGCCGGCGTCTTGGTCTTGCTGACCTTGTCCTGCCGGCCCTTGCGGACCAGCTGCTGGATCGTGGGCAACGCGTCTCCTGCTCATCGTCTGGTCTGCGTCCACCGTGCGGTGGCGTTCGCCCCACGCGGTCGGGTGTGTCGCCCGATCCGCACACTGGCCCGCACACTCGCGGCCGGAGGAGGAGGTCCCCCCGCACACCCGGACCTGGCCAGGGCGCGTGGGACAGCCCAGGTCACCCCAGGCACGAGTGATGACACTACCTGTCGGCTGGGCGGGGGTCAAAGTCCATCCGGGTCCTCACCCTGGTAGGCCGGGCGGGCCGTGTCCTGTTCACACCCAGCCGGGGTGTCACGGTGTCGGACGGGCTTGCTCCCCGGCGGGAGGGTCCGCTCCAGCGGCTGGGCACTGCGCCCTGCCCCCTGTGCCTGTGCTCTGTGCCTGCCACGACCGACCTGCGCCTGCGCCGACCGACGTACGAGCTGCGCACCGATTTGGGCAGTTTCGCCGTCACAGGTCGTACCTCGGTCGACTACCTGGGGCACAGGTCGTACCTCGGTCGACCACCTGGGGCGTACCTCGTACCTCGGTCGCTGCGCCCGCTCGCCCGGTCGGCCTGCCCGCATGCCCGGTCGGCCTGCCCGGCTTGCCCTCCCTGCCCGCCCTGCCCGCCTGCCCGCCCTGCCCGGCATGCCCGCGGTGGACGGAGAGGCCGGCGGGGAGCACGCGTGGGAGAGACCCCGTACGCCGGCAAGGCCGCCCTCCCTGTGCGGGAGAGCGGCCCTCGGTCGTCGTACTGAAAATCGTGCCGGTGGCTCAGCTGCTGCGAAAGTCCGGGGCGCCGCGACCGTAGTCGAAGTCGTCCAGGGGGACCGCACCGCCCAGACCGCCGCCGAAGGCGAAGTCTGGGTCGTCGTAGCCCGCCATCGAGTAGACCTGCGCGCGTGCCTCCTCGGTGGGCTCCACCCGGATGTTGCGGTAGCGGCTGATGCCGGTGCCCGCCGGGATGAGCTTGCCAATGATGACGTTCTCCTTCAGACCCAGCAGCGAGTCGCTCTTGGCCTGGATCGCCGCGTCGGTCAGGACGCGGGTCGTCTCCTGGAAGGAGGCCGCCGACAGCCACGACTCGGTCGCCAGCGAGGCCTTGGTGATGCCCATCAACACGGGGCGGCCGGCAGCCGGTTCTCCGCCCTCGGAGACCACGCGACGGTTCTCGACCTCGAAGATGGTCCGCTCGGTGAGCGACCCGGGCAGGAAGTCGGTGGACCCGGCCTCGAGCACGTTCACCCGCTTGAGCATCTGCCGGATGATCACCTCGATGTGCTTGTCGTGGATCGACACGCCCTGCGAGCGATAGACCTCCTGCACCTCGGCGACGAGGTGGAGCTGCACCGCGCGGGGGCCAAGGATGCGGAGCACCTCGTGGGGGTTCACGGCGCCGGCGTGGAGCTTGTCGCCGACGCTGATGTGGTCGCCGTCCGCGTAGTTCAGGCGGGCCCGCTTGGAGACCGGGTAGGCGATCTCCTCGCTGCCGTCGTCCGGCACGACGACGAC
>JAYTHS010000141.1:0-1552 GCA_043732345.1 Frankiales bacterium
TTCGTCTTCTACAACCAACCCACCGGACCCGGGGTGCGGCTGCTGCGGGACCCGTGGCGGCTGCAGGTCGACCTCGACGCGGTCCCCGCCGACGTCGAGCAGGTGCGCGCTGTCGTCACCCTCGACGACGCGACGGGGCGCTTCGGCACCCTGCAGCCACCGCTGGCCCACCTGCTCGACGGCACCGGCGCCGAGCTGTTCAGCTACGCCGTCGAGGGGTTGGTGGACGAGTCCGTCGTCATCGCGGTCGAGCTCTACCGCCGCGCTGGGGGGTGGAAGGTGCGCGCGGTCGGCCAGGGCTACGCCGGCGGGTTTGCCGACCTGGTCACCGACCACGGTGTCACCGTCGACGGTGACGTCTCCGGCGGCGCTCCGCCGCACGCCGCCCCCAACCCGCCGGGCATTCCCGGCCCGACCCGCCCCCCCGGCTCCCCCCTGCCGGATCCACCAGGGGCACCGGTGGACCCACCGGAGGTGCCGCTGACCAAGAGTCGACCGGTCAGCCTGGCCAAGGGCCAGCGGGTCACGCTGCGCAAGGACGGCAGCGCCGCGTTGACCCTCGTCCAGCTGGGCCTGGGCTGGGACCCGATCCGCCGACGGAGCCTGTTCGGCAACCGCGAGGCGGAGATCGACCTCGACGCCTCCGCCGTCATGTTCGCCGACCACACCGCAGTGGACCTCGTCTTCTTCAACCAGCTCTCCAGCCGGGACGGCTCCGTCGTCCACCAGGGCGACAACCGCACCGGCGCCGGGGACGGCGACGACGAGGTGCTCCTGGTCGACCTCACCCGCGTCCCGGTGCACGTCACGAGCATCGTCTTCCTGGTGACCTCCTACGAGGGACAGACCTTCCAGGAGGTGGACAAAGCCTTCTGCCGCCTCGTTGACCACACCACGGGCACGGAGCTCGCGCGCTACACGCTCTCCGGGGGCGAGGCGGCCACGGGGATGGTCATGGCGCGGATCTATCAGGCGGGACGCGACTGGAAGCTCGAGGCCATCGGGCGGGCCATCGACGCCCGCAACCCCGTCCAGGCCCTCGACCTGCTCGGCGACGTGGTGCCGTGACGGTGGTGCCGATCACGCTGGCCAAGGGACAGAACGTACCGGTCGACGCGCTGCGCGTGGTCGTCACGGTGGCCCCCCCGCTGCAGCTGGCGGCGCTGCTGGTCGATGTCGACCGGCGTGCGCGGACCTCGGCCCACCTGCTCACCATCGACCAGCAGGAGGCCGCCGGGGTGCGCTGGTCGCCGTTCGCCCTGGAGGTCGACACGCGAGCCGTGTCGGGCTGGGTGCACTCGGTGCTTTGCGTGGTCACCGTCGACCCCGACCAGGCACCCGTCGCGACCGTCCGCGACGCCTGCGGCACCGAGCTCGCGACCTACACCGCAGTCAACCTTACGACCGAGCGCGCCGTGGTGGTCGTGGAGCTGTACCGGCGAGCCGGCGGGTGGCGGCTGCGCGCGGTCGGCCAGGGCTACGACGGGGGGCTCGCGGCCGTGGCCGCCGACCACGGCATCGCGATGGGCGCGCCCGCGGCCCCGGCGCCGAC
>JAYTHS010000142.1:0-1547 GCA_043732345.1 Frankiales bacterium
AGCAGCCTCGGCGTTGCTGGCGTAGCCGCCGACCTTCAGCGTCGGCAGCAGGATCGCCTTGACCATCAGGGCGGTGTCCAGGGTCTGGTCGGCGATCGGTACGGCGCCGGCCAGCACCCCGCAACCGGGGGCAGCGCCGACGAACAGCGTCGGGTGCTCCTCGGCCAACGTCTCGGTGATCAGGCCACCAAGGGAGGCCCCCCACACGATCGTGCGCTTGGTTGCGGGGTGGCTGCGGCGGAAGCTTGCGAGCAGGGCCAGGTCGTCGTTGACGGCGTCCCGGACCGCGAAGCCCTGGCTGCGGTAGGACGAGCCGAGCAGCGCATAGCCCTTGGCGAGCAGGGCGGCTGCAGCGCTCCCGTCGGTGCCCATCGGGGAGGTCTCGGCGCTGCGGTCGGTGCTGGTGGGCAGCCGGATGCCGTGGTTCCAGAGCAGCACCGTGCCGCCCCAGTTCGCAGGCACCTCGGCGACCCAGTTGGCGCCGTTGATCGTGCCGGCCGTGCGGGTCACGGGAGCGGTCACGGCCTGGGCCGGCGCGGCGGCGAGCGAGGTGCAGGCGGCAGCCGTCAGCAAGGCTGTGGCGGCAGTGCGGCGGCCTGGCCTGATCGTGCGGGGCGGTGCGGTCCTGAGCGTCACGATTGTCCTTACGTCGGTGTTGCGTCGGTCTGTCGACCGTAGTCATTTCCACTGCTCGCGACATGACCCGAAATGACTGTCTGGCCTCAGATCGGCCTGATCAGAAGGACGCGGCGGCCAGAGAGCTCAATGGCCGGCCTCGTCCCAGGTCCGGCCGATCCCGACGCTGACGTCCAGCGGTACCGACAGCGGGTAGGCCTGACCCATCTCCCGGCGCACCAGGGCTTCCAGCGCCTCCTGCTCGCCGGGGGCGACCTCGAGCACCAGCTCGTCGTGGACCTGCAGCAGCAGCCGGCTGCCCATGCCCGCCTCCTTCAGGCTCCGAGCGACCCCGAGCATCGCGATCTTGATGATGTCCGCGGCCGATCCCTGGATCGGCGCGTTGAGCGCCATCCGCTCCGCCATCGCCCGGCGCTGGCCGTTGTCGCTCGTGAGGTCCGGCAGGTAGCGGCGCCGGTCCAAGATGGTGGACGTGTAGCCGTCCCGCCGGGCCTGCTCGACGACGTCGCGCAGGTAGTCGCGGACCCCGCCGAAGCGCTCGAAGTAGGCCGTCATCTGCTCCTTGGCCTCCTCCGTGCTGATCCGCAGCTGCGCCGCGAGCCCGAACGCCGACAGGCCGTAGGCCAGGCCGTAGGACATCGCCTTGACCCGCCGCCGCAGCTCGGGGTCGACCTGGTCCACGGGCACGCCGAACGCCCGGGACGCGACGAAGGTGTGGAGGTCCTCCCCCGTCGTGAACGCCTCGACCAGCCCGGCGTCCTCCGACAGGTGCGCCATGATCCGCATCTCGATCTGGCTGTAGTCGGCGGTCATCAGCGCCTCGAACCCCGGGCCGGCGACGAAGCCCTGCCGGATCTCGCGGCCCTGGGCCGTGCGGATCGGGACGTTCTGCAGGTTGGGGTTGTCCGAGC
>JAYTHS010000143.1:0-1544 GCA_043732345.1 Frankiales bacterium
GTCCATCGTCACGCCCAGACGCCGCATGCGGGTGCCGTAGTCGACGGCCGTGCTGTGCATGCGCGTCGTCGTCCAGGTCGCCCCCATGGTCTTGGCCGAGGGCAGGGGGTAGATGAGGTGGGAGAGCCGCTGGACCCGTCCGCCCTCCTCGTCGCTGGCGATGAAGGGGTCCGGGTAGCCGGTCGGCGCCGCCGCCCGCACCGTCGCCAGCCGGGCCGCGAGGTCGACGGGGGCGTCGCTGCCGAGCAGGGTGGTCCCACCCAAGCCTGCCCTGGCCTGGGCGCGGGCCCCGGCGGTGTCGGCCGCGTCGACGCACCCGAAGGTCAGCTGCGCGGCGATCCGGGCGTTGCTCCAGGTGGCCGGGTCGGCCAGGGTCGTCACCGCGCCGGCCGGGGGCACGCTGCCGCCCAACGCTGCGGTCACGGCGCAGGCAAGAGCCAGGCCGACGATGAGGGCGGACGCAGGCATGTCTCAGTCGTAACACCGGCCGGCGGCGGCCGGTAGAGGCGGTGGGACCTCAGTTGCCTACCGCCGGCCGGCAGCCCTCGAGCGAGTGGGGGTCTCGGCGGGGACGTCCGGCGCAAGCAGGAACTCCGAGACCACCGGCGCCAGCTCTGCGGCGTGCGTGACCAGGGCCAGGTGGCCGTCGTCGTAGACGTGCAGACGGGCGTGCGGGAGCAACCGCGTGAGCAGCCGCGCGTTGACGAGGGGGACGAGGGGGTCGTCGGAGCCGTGCAGCACCAGGGTCTGCTGCCGGATCAGGGGCAGGAACGGCGTGCTCGTCCAGCCCGCCGCGGCGAGCAGCTGGAACAAGTAGGCCCGCTGCGACGGGGGCCGGTCCCCCTCGACCAGCAGTGCCTTGGCCAGCTCGGGGGAGTGTCGGACCGTCCCGCCGTAGATCTTCCCGGCGATGGCCCTCACGTACTGCGGGTCGCGGTAGCGGGCCGGGCTCACCATGTGGCGCAGCACGCCGGGCCGGGCGGGCACCATCATCCAGCCGGTCGCGGTGGCGACCAGGACGGCGCGTCGACAGCGGGCCGGGTGCTGGAAGGCGATCTGCTGCGCTAGCCCGCCACCCCAGGAGATCCCGAGCACGTCGAAGCGCTCGAAGCCGAGCCTGCGGACGAGCTGGCCGGCGAGGGTCGCGAGCACCGAGTAGGGCAGGGGGACGGGCGCGATCGGAGAGGCCCCCACGCCCGGCACGTCGAAGCGGATGGCGGTGATGCGGGGGTCCAGCGCGTCGACGAACGGCTTGAGGCTCTCCTGCTGCGCGCCGATGCCGTTGCAGAGGAGCAGCGGAGGCCCTTCGCCCGTGCCGGGGCGCACCACGGCACGCAGCCGCATCCGGCTGATGGTGACGTCGAGGGTCTCCTCGACGCCCGCGGGAACCGTCACGCGTCCAGGACGTAGCTGCCCGGCGCCGACTCGAGGACGCGGTGCACGGTGCTGCCGAGCTCGGTCGGGCCGTTGACGGGCTCGCCCGAGCGGTCGGTCAGCCACTGCACGTAGTCCGGCCACCAGGAGCCCTTGACCTGCTGCGCCAT
>JAYTHS010000144.1:0-1541 GCA_043732345.1 Frankiales bacterium
CGCGAGCTCTCCGGCCAGGACGGGCTGCTGTTCCGCCGCAGCTCCCTCACCGGCACGGTCGAGGTGCTGGTGCGCACTGGCAGCGGCATCGCGCTCAACAAGGCCCTGCACGCGAACGATTGAGTGCGCGTCCGGCATGAGCGGCGCGTCCGGCGTGGGCGGCGTGTCCGGCGTGTCGTGGCGGCGTGTCGTGGCGGCGTGTCGTGGACGCGAGCGCCGGCGTGTTGTGGACGCGAGCGGCGTGTCGCCCGCAACACGCCGGCGCTCGGCGCAGCAGGAGGCGCGCAGCAGGAGGTGCGCAGCGGGTGAAGTACCCACCTCAGCCCTGGGCCCAGCCGTAGACGTGCTCGACGGCGAAGCTCACCACCAGCCGGCGATCGGCCACCATGGCGGCGCGGTACTCGTCCCAGTCAGGGTGCTCGCCCTGCACCGCCCGGTACAGCGCCACCAGCGCCTCCGCCGCGTCGTCCTGCGGGCCGGCGGCCACCGCGGTCAGCTGCGCGGTGCCCTCGGCCACGGCGTAGGCGAAACCGTCCCGGGTGGAGACGTGCAGGCTCACCCGGGGGTCGCGGCGCAGGTTGCGGGTCTTGGCGCGGGCGTCGGTCACCGACACCGAGATGGTCGACGTGCCGGCGTCCCAGCCGTAGGTCACGTTGGACAGCTGTGCGCGCCCGTCGCGCTTGAGGGTCACGAGCACCCCCAGCTGGTGGGCACTGAGCAGCTGCAGCAGGGCGGGGTCGAGGGCCACGGCTCGCACGGTAGGGCACCCGGCCCGGCCACGGGGAAGCGGCACGGGCAGGATTGGCCCCGTGGTGGACCAGGGGCGTACCGACGCCCTCGACCCTCGACGCTGGCGGGCCCTCGCCGTCTGCATCACCGCCCTGTTCATGACCTTGCTCGATCTCAGCATCGTCAACGTGGCCCTGCCGTCGATCAGGGCCGGCCTCGACGCGGGCGTCTCCGAGGTGCAGTGGGTGGTCAGCGGCTATGCCCTGGCCTTCGGCATGGTTCCCATCATCGCCGGGCGCCTGGGGGACGACCGCGGCCGCCGCTTCATGCTGCTGGCCGGAATCGCGGGCTTCATCCTGACCAGCCTCGTCGTCGGCCTCGCCCCGAACCCGGGGGTGCTCATCGCCGGGCGGGTGCTGCAGGGCGTCTCGGGCGGGCTGATCAACCCGCAGGTGTCCGGGCTCATCCAGCAGCTGTTCCCCCGCAGCGAGCGCGGCCGCGCGTTCGGGTTGCTGGGTGGCGCCGTGGGCATCGCGACGGCGACGGGCCCGGTGCTGGGCGGGGCGATCATCGGCCTCGGTGGGCCGGAGCTCGGCTGGCGGCTGACCTTCATCATCAACGTGCCGGTCGGGATCGCCTCGTTCGTGCTGTGCTGGCGGTGGCTGCCCCCTGACCCGGTGCGCGGGACCGCCGCCCGACGCCCGCTCGACCTCGCCGGGGCCGGGCTGCTCGCGCTCGGGGTGTTCGCGGTCCTGTTCCCGGCGGTGCAGTACGACTCCAGCCGGGACCTGCGCCTGGCGTACCTGCTGCTG
>JAYTHS010000145.1:0-1540 GCA_043732345.1 Frankiales bacterium
TCCTTGCTGTCGTTGGCGTGGACGAGTCCCAGGCGGCCCTTGCCGACCGTCTTGACCAGAGCGTCCAGGGTCCGTTTCATCCCCCCGGGGGCGGCGAGGTCGTGGCCCGCGGCGAAGGCGTGGCAGGTGTCCAGGCAGACCCCCAGCAACGGGTGCGCGTCGAGGTGGTCGAACCATGGCCCGAGGTCCTGCACGGTGGCAGCCAGCGCCTGGCCCCCGCCGGCCGTGGGCTCGACGAGCAGCCGCGGCGCGTCGTCCGGCTGGGACTGCAGGACGGGCAGCAGGTGCGACCGGAGCTGGGCGAGAGCCTGCTCCCGGTGGGCTCCGGCAACCGCCGAGCCGGCGTGCACGACGACCCCCACGGCACCGATCGCGGCCCCCCGGGCCATCGCGTGCTGGACCGCGTCGACGGACTTGCTGAGGGTCGCCTCGGTCGGGGAGCCAAAGTTCACGAGGTACGGCGCGTGCACGAAGACCGGCAGCCCCAGACCGGCACAGCCCTCACGGAAAGCGCTGTCCTGCAGGGGATCTCCTGGGCTCGGTGCCCACCCACGCGGGTTGGAGACGAAGACCTGCAGCACCTCGGCGCCGATCTCCTGGGCGTAGGCCAGCCCCTTCATCAGCCCGCCGGCGACCGGGACATGGCTGCCCACGAGCGACGGCTTACGGGGAGGCATGGCGAGGAGCCTGTCAGATGGGCGCACGGGGGGTCTCGGGTCCGGTCAGACGACGAAGAATCGTACCTGGCCACCACGGCGTACCCGGCTCCCGGGACCCGGGTCGGTGTTGTAGACCACGCTGCCGGTGCTGAACGGCCCGTCGACCCGGACCCCGACGAGGCCGGCCTCCCGCAGTTTGCGCTCCGCAGTGCCGGGGCGGTCTCCGCGCACGTCGGGGACCTCCACGACGTCCGGCCCCTTGCTGAGCTGCAGGGCCACGGTCGACCCGAGCGGCGCCAGACCCCCCAACGGGGCCTGGTCGACGACCGTGCCGGCCGGGACGGTGTCGCTGAAGACGTCGAGGGTGCTGGCCCGCAGCCCGGTTCCCTGGACCAGCGCGACCGCGTCGCCGCGGCTCCGGCCTCGTACGTCGGGGACGCTGACCTGCTGGACGCCTCGGCTGACCACCAGGGCGACCGCCGTGCCGGGCTTGAGCCGGGCGCCCGCCACCGGGTCACTGCTGAGCACATCGCCCGCCGGAACGCTGCTGGAGTAGGCCGGGCTGACCTGGCCCAGCACGAGGTCGGCCTGCCGCAGGGCGCTGGTTGCCACCGACAGGGCAGTGGCCACGACGGCGGGGACGACCCGGCGGTCGGGGCCGCTGGACAGGACGACCGTGACGGCGGCGTCTTTGCGAAGCCTGGCGTTCGGGGCGGGCTGCTGGCTCAGGACGAGCCCCGTCGCGATCCGCTCGTCGTGCCGCGAGGCCCCGACCCGGACGGTCAGGCCGGCGGCCGTGAGGCGCGCCTGCGCCTGGGGACGGGTCAGCTCGAGGACCGAGGGCGCGTGGGTGTACCGACCGGTCCCGAGGTAGTAGCCCC
>JAYTHS010000146.1:0-5412 GCA_043732345.1 Frankiales bacterium
CGGCTCCTGAGCTCCTCGATGATGCGCGGCAACGCGGCCACCGTCTGGCTCCGGTCGCCCCCCGCGTCATGGAGCAGGACGATCGCGCCCTTGTCGTCCCGGGGCAGGGCGTTGCCCACGACGGCGCCGACGCCCGGACGCCGCCAGTCCTCGGCATCCCGGTCGGACAAGGCCACGACGTAGCCCTCGTCGGCTGCCCGACGCACGGCCGCGAGCTCATACGCGGTCAGGCCATCGGGGGTGGAGCTGTAGGGCAGCCGGAGCAGGGCACTGGTCACCCCAGCGCTGCCCGACAGCCCCAGCTGGTTGAGGGAGAGTTCGAGGTGCTGACGCCATACCGGCGAGGTCCCGAGGTCGGCGTGCGTCCAGGTGTGCAGGCCAAGCTCGTGGCCCTCTGCCTGCTCTCGCCGCACGATCTGGGGGTCAGCGGCAACGCGGGCACCGACGACGAAGAAGAAGGTCCCGGGAACGTGCTCGCGCCGCAGCACGTCAAGGACCTGGGGCGTCCACCTGGGGTCCGGTCCGTCGTCGAAGGTGAGGGCGACCGTGCGATCCGGCAGGCCACGAGAGGTGAGCCCTTCGGCACCTCGGTAGACGACCGCGCCACCCCCCGGCACCGTCGCTGCGGCGCCCGTTCCGCCCGTGGTCCTCGAGGGACCGACGTCGGCCTCGGTGAAGCCCTGCAGGAGCATGGCCACGAGCAGGGTCAGCAGACCCAGCGACAGGAGCACCCAGTGCGCGGCCGGCCGGGCCGGCAGACGGCGGCGCGCGGACGAGTGCCGGTCGCTCACGGCCGGCTATGCGGGCGAGGACGTGGGCCGGCCCGTGGCCCGGGTCGTCGGAGTGGCGGTGGGCTTGCTCGGCGTGCGTGTCGGCGTCGCCGTGGCCACGGCCGTGGGGCTCCCCGTGGCCGTCGGCGGGCTCGTCGGGGTCACTGCCCCGGCCGGGGCCGGTGCCGCACTGGTGGACCTGGCCGAAGGACGGGGTGGGCGGACCGTGCCGACCACTCCCGACGGACCCGTCGGGACAGCGGCGCTCGGGGCCTGTGTCGGCGTGACCGCCGCTGCCCGCCCGGCGGAGGCGGCAGGGCCGAGCACGACGGCGGGGAGGGCCGGACCGGAGGCATTGTCGGACAGCGCCGGCGCACCAGGCCCGGGAAGGAGCCTTCCCAAGCCCGGTACGGACAGGGGCAGGACACCGGGCGGGGCCATCAGCGCGATCGTGATCACTACCAGGTAGAGCGCGAAGCCTGCCGCCACGACGAAGCCGACCGTGCCCAACAGCCTCTGACGACGTCCGGAGAGGTCTACGAAGACCGGTCGAGGCGTCGTGGCCTAGTGCAGGTCCATGCATCTCCTGTTGTCGTGGCAACGCGAGCAGCCCGCAGTTCCCGTCATCGTCTCAGGAGCCGTCGGGGGTGTGCCCGGCCCCCACTAGCCTTCCTTCTGTGTTCGTGCTGCTCCCTCCGTCCGAGGGCAAGGCGATCGGCACCGACGGCCCGCCCCTGGACCTCACTGCCCTGTCTTTCCCGACCCTCACCGCCGTACGTCGGCGGCTGGTGGCGGACGTCGTCCGGCTTGCCAAGCAGCAGCCCACCGCGCTGCAGGCGGCCCTCGGCCTGTCGGACGGCCAGCACAGGGAGGTCGTCAAGGACGCCCTGCTGAAGAAGGCGCCGACGCTGCCGGCGGGAGAGCTCTACACCGGGATCGTTTACGACAACCTGTCCCTGTGGACCCTCACCGGGGCCGCCGCAGAGCGGGCCCAGAAGTCGCTGGTCGTGGCCAGCGCACTGTTCGGGCTGCTGCGGCCGGGTGACCGCGTGCCGCCGTACCGGCTGTCGGGGGGCACGGTGCTGCCGGGGCTGGGCGGTTTGGCGCCCCGGTGGCAGCCTGTCCTCGAGCCGCTCCTGGCCCGGGAGAAGCTGGTCGTGGACCTGCGCAGCGGTGCTTACGCAGCGCTGGCCCGGGTCCCCGAAGCCGTCCAGGTGCGGGTGCTGCGCGACACAGACGGGCGCCGGACGGTGGTCAGCCACGACAACAAGTGGACCAAGGGCCAGCTCGCCCGGGCCCTGTGCGAGCACGGGGCCCGGTCGGTCGCCGACGTTGCCGAGGTCGGGCGGTCGGTCTGCGACGCGGTCGAGGTCGACGGCCTGCGGGTGGATCTGCTGCTGCACGGCCTCGCGTCGGCCCGCTGACGCCTGTCAGGATGCCGGGCATGGACCTCGAAGTGCGCTCGCTGCTCCGCTGGGACGGGGCCTGCCCCGATCCCCGTGACACCCCCGGGGCCCCGACGAAGCTCCGGGCCCGCGCCGAGGTCGCCGAGCTCGGCACCGAGCTCGCGGAGCTGCAGGAGAAGCTGTTCGCCCAGGGCAAGCTCGGCGGGCCCAAGCGGGTTCTGCTGCTGCTGCAGGGGATGGATGCCAGCGGCAAGGACGGCGCGGTCAAGCACGTCGTCGGCCTGGTCAACCCTGCTGGCGTGCGCATCATGAGCTTCGGTGCGCCTACCCCGCAAGAGCTCACCCATCCGTTCCTGTGGCGGATGGACAACGCCCTGCCCGCGGCAGGCCAGATCGGGGTCTTCAACCGCAGCCAGTACGAGGACGTGCTCGTCGTCCGGGTCCACGACCTGGTGCCACGGACCGTCTGGAGCCGCCGCTACGCTCAGATCAACGCCTGGGAGAAGCGGCTCACCGCGTCGGGCTGCACGATCGTCAAGGTCTTCCTGCACCTGTCGCCCGCCGAACAGCGCAGCCGGCTGCTGGAGCGGCTCGACGACCCGACCAAGCACTGGAAGGTGGGGCCGGCCGACGTCACCGAGCGGCACCGCTGGGCCGACTACCAGACCGCGTACGACGCCGTGCTGGCCAAGACAAGCACCGAGGTCGCCCCGTGGTACGTCCTACCGGCGGACCGCAGGTGGTACCGCGATTGGGCCCTGACCCACCTGCTGCTCGAGACGCTGCGCGGGCTGGACCTGCGCTGGCCCGAGCCCGTCGGCCTGGACCTCGACGGGATGCGCGCGAGCCTGCTAGACGAGCCCGCCTGACCTGCCGCCAACCTCGTCCGCCCGGGGGTGGGGGGTCCTGATGCTGGTGCTGCGGCTCGACCGAGGTACGAGTTGCGCCCCGCAACGCCGTACCTCGGTCGACCTGCGGTTGCCCTGAGCACCAGACGAGGGGCGCAACTCGTACGTCGTTCGACGAAGGCCGACCACCCCGGCACCGCGGACCGGCGCCAGGGGGTCGGGGTGTCAGACCTTCTCGGGGTAACGGCTGTACGTCGGGAAGTTGCCGTAGAGCTGCTCGCCCTCGGGGCCCTCGGTGACGGCCTCGACGAGCAGGTCGCCGCCGACGAAGGCGCCCTTCCAGGACGCCCCCTTGCCGCCGAAGACCTCCTCGCGGTCACCCCGCGAGCGGGGCTTGTTGACCCCGACCTTGAAGGCCTGCAGCTGCTCACCGACGCGCGCCCCGAAGTCGGCGTCATCCGTGGCGACCGAGGCCACGAGCGAGCCGTTGCTGGCGTTCATCGCGGCCAGCAGCTCGGACTCGGTATCGACGATCGTCACGGAGTCCAGCGGGCCGAACGGCTCGGCGTGCTGCAGTGCCCAGTTGCTCGGCGGGTTGAGCACCGCGGCCGGCGCGACATACGCGCTTGTGTCCTGACCGTCCAGGAAGCGCCCGTCCGACAGGTCCCCGCGGTAGAGCGGGATGCCACCCCCCGCCACGGCCTCGCTGTAGCGCTCGCGCAATTCGGCGGCCTTGGTCGCATGGATGACCGGGCCGAAGTCCAGGTCGGGCAGCGGGTCGAAGGAGGTCTCGACGGCCAGCGGGTGGCCAAAGCGGAGCGACTGCACCACCGGGAGGTACATCTCGAGGAACTCTGGGAACAGCTCGCGCTGCACGACGTAGCGCGGGTAGGCGGTGCAGCGCTGCTTGGCGTATTCAAAGCCCTTCTTCAGGTGCGCCGCGAGGCTTCTCCAGTCGCTGAAGTCCCAGATGCCCCAGGCGTTGAGGCCCTCCTGCTCTAGGAAGTGCCGCTTGCCGGTGTCGGCCAGCGTCGTCGCGGCCTTGCGACCGTTGGCGCGACCACCGACGAAGGCCAGCGCGCCGATCTCCGGGCCGCTGATCAGGGCGTCGCCCAGGGAGGCGCCGACCCCTGACATCAGGGTCACCGGCAGCCCCTGGCGGCGCATGATGGCGTGCGCCAGCGTGAGGGTGTGGAAACCGCCCTGCGACGGGGTCTTGGCCACGACGGCGTTGCCGGCGAGGGCCTGCACCAGCTCGGCGTGGACCTGCACCGACATCGGGTAGTTCCAGGACGCGATGTTGCTGACCGGGCCGTGCAGGGGGGTCCGTCCGGCGAGCTGTCGCTCGATCTGCTCGAGGTACCAGTCAACGCCGTCCAAGGCCCGGTCGACGTCGGCGCAGGCCAGTCGCCATGGCTTGCCGATCTCCCAGACCAGCAGCAGCGCGAGCGTGTCGCGGTGCTCGCGCATCTCCGCGACCGCTGCGGCGACCCGGGTCTTGCGCTCGTCGAGGTCGACCTTCGCCCAGTCTCGGTGCTCACCGGCCGCCCACGCGACGGCCTTGACGGCGTCGTCGTGGTCGATCCGCGGCGGACCCTGGATGCGGCTGCCGTCGACCGGCGTGACGTGCTCACCGGGGCTGCCGAGCCGCTGCCACTCCCCGCCGACGAGGTTGAGGATCCGGTCGGCATCGAAGGCCTCCGGGGCAGCCGCGCGGGCGCGGCCGTAGACCTCGGCCCACGAGGTGCCTGGCTTGAGGACGAGCGGCACGGGAGGGCTCCTGACGTCGCGGTGGGGGTGGCGTTTCTCAGCCGTCACGGAACCCTTCCCCGCAACCGCTCGATGGGCAAGTCTGGGACCGGGGCGGTGATGTGACGCTCGGCACTCCGGGACATCAGAACAAGACGCTGGCGAAGGTGCCGACCTGCACGAAGCCCACCTTCTCATAGGACCGCCGGGCCCCGAGGTTGTAGTCGTTGACGTACAGGCTGACCACCGGTGCCAGAGAGCGCTGTGCCTGCGCGGCAACAGCAGCCATCCCCGAGGTACCCATCCCCCGGCCGCGCAGCGACGGGTGCACCCACACGCCCTGCACCTGGCAGACCGCCGAGGTGGACGCCCCCACCTCGGCCTTGAACAGCACCGCGCCGTCCTGGATGCGCGCCCACGCTCGTCGCTGGGCGATGAGCTCGCAGACCCGTGACCGGTAGAGCGCGCCACCGTCGCCTGCCAGGGGCGACATCCCGACCTCCTCGGTGAACATCGCGATGCACGCCGGGAGCAGCAGGTCCAGCTCGGAGGGCTCGACGAGCCGGACCAGCGGGTCGCCGGGGACCAGCGGCGGTCCCTCCAGGGCCATCAACGGCTGGGTTCCCCGGACCTCTCTGG
>JAYTHS010000147.1:0-1538 GCA_043732345.1 Frankiales bacterium
GAGCGACTGCTTGGCCCGCTCCCGGCGCGCGGCCTCGACGTCGCCCTGGGGGTCCGCCGCCGCACCGTCCTGCTGGTGGCCGACCTCGACCGCCGCCGCACCGCAGACCTGCGCGATGACGCCGAGCACGTCGCCGAACTCGGCGGGCAAGACCGGGATCCAGCCCGGGGTGATGCCCGCCAGCGCACCCTCGAGCACGGCGTGCGCGTCGTCGAGCCGCTCGCTCATCGAGGCCGTGACGTACTCGCGGGCGGCCGCGGCAGCCCGTCGTACGGCAGGCGCGCTGAGCTCGTGCGAGAGGGCGTCGGTGGCGGAGGAGACGAACTCGTGGGCCTCGTCGATGACGACCGCGTCGTGCTCGGGCAGGATCTGCGCACCGGTGAAGGCGTCCAGGGCCAGCAGCGCGTGGTTGGCCACGACGACGTCGGCATCCTTGGCCTGCTCCCGAGCGAGCTCGCTGAAGCAGTCGACGCGGTCGGGGCACTTCGTGCCAAGGCACTCGCGGGCGCTGACGCTGACCTGGCGCCAGGCCCGGTCGCTGACGGGGAACGGCACCTCGTCGCGGTCGCCGGTGGCGGCGGTCGCGGCCCACTCCCGCAGCTGTACGACCTGCGCGCCGATCATCGAGGTCGGTCCGTCCCACAGCTCGTCCTGCTCGGGCTCGCGGGCACCCGGCCCCTCGTGCAGCTGCTGCAGGCACACGTAGTTGCTCCGGCCCTTGGCCAGGGCGAAGGTCGGGCGCCGGCCCAGCGGTCCCTCCAGGGCGTTGCAGAGCCGCGGGAGGTCCTTGTCGACGAGCTGCGCCTGCAGGGCCTTGGTGGCCGTCGCCACGACGACCGTCCGGCCGCAGGACAGCGCCGGCACCAGGTACGCCAGCGACTTGCCGGTCCCCGTGCCGGCCTGGACCAGCAGGTGCTCCCGGCTGCGCAGGGCGGTGTCGACGGCCTGCGCCATGGCCTGCTGGCCCTCGCGCACCTGGGCGCCGGGAACCACGCCGAGGGCGGCCTCCAGCAGCGTCTTCGCCGTACGCCGTGCCACGGGTCCTCCAGTCGGGTCGGCCCCGACGGTAGCCGCGCACCGGCCCGTACGGCGGGCCCTGTGCAGGCTCAGCCGTGCTCCGGCAGGCGGCTCGCGAGGGTCGGCCAGGTCGCGGCGAAGCCGGGGTGCAGCTCCAGCTCGACGACCACCTGCGCGTCGACCCAGCGCACGTCGTTGCTCTCAGCGTCCAAGGCGTGGACGGCGACGGGGTGCGGCACCCGCGCGATCACCGTCGTATAGGCCCAGCCGCCGTGGTCGTCGACGTGCTCCCCGACGACCTCGACCGCCAGGCTGTCCAGCCCGGTCTCCTCACCGGCCTCGCGCAGCGCTGCCTGCTCGGCGCTCTCGTGGCTGGCCTGCGCCCCGCCGGGGATCCCCCAGGTATCGCCGTGGTGGCTCCAGCCAGCCCTGTGCTGCAGCAGCACCACCGGTCCGGGAGCCACCAGGAGCAGCCCCGCCGCGCCGTACCGGCCCCAGTGGCGGTGCCCCAGGCCGCACTG
>JAYTHS010000148.1:0-1537 GCA_043732345.1 Frankiales bacterium
GGACGAGCAGCCTGACGGTGATGGCGACGGGCTAGGGCCAGGTAGGCAGAAGTCAGTGCCTCACAACCGCCCGGCGGCTTTCAACGCTAGGTAGGCGTCCGCGAGGGCCGGGGCCAGCAAGGCCGGCGGTGCGTCGACGACCTCGACCCCGCGCCGGCGGAGCAGGGCGGTGAGTCGCCGCCGCTCGGCGAGAGCCTGCTCAGCCGCGGCAGCGGCGTAGACGTCCTCGACGCTCCCGCGCGCCGATGCGAGCTCGGCCACCCGCGGGTCCGCGACGGCCGCAAGCAGGACGGTGTGCCGGCGCACGACCGAGCCGAGGAATGGCAGCAGCCCCTGCTCCATGGGCGCCGTGTCCAGCGATGTCAGCAGCACGACCAGCGTCCGGCGACGGCAGCGGCGCAGCACCTCCGACACCATCCGCCGTCCGTTCGTCTCCACCAGCGCCGCGTCGAGACCTGCTGTCACATCGCTGATCCGGCCCAGCAGCTCAGCAGCCGATGCACCCTCCACAGCGGCACGCACCTCCCGGTCGATCGCGAGCAGGTCGACACGGTCACCTGCCCGCGACGCCAGTGCGGCCAGCAGCAGCGCGGCGTCCAGGCTGGCATCCAGCCGCGGGGCGTCCCCGACCCGACCTGCCGACGTGCGGCCGGTGTCCAGGACCAGCAGCACCTGACGGTCCCGCTCCGGTCGCCAGGTGCGCACGACCGTCTCGGTACGACGGGCCGTCGCGCGCCAGTCGATGGAGCGGACGTCATCGCCCTCGACGTAGTCCCGCAGCGCGTCGAACTCCGTCCCCTGTCCCCTGACGCGGGCCGCGACCTGGCCGTCGAGGGTGCGCAGGCGGGCGAGCCGTTCGGGCAGGAACCGGCGGGACGCGAACGGTGGCTGTACCCGCAGCCTCCACGGGATCTCGTGCCTACCCTGCCGGGCGGCGATCCCGAGCGGCCCGACAGAGCGGATCGTGACCCGGTCCGGGGTCCGGTCGCCGCGGCGCGTAGGCGCGAGCACGGTGGTGAGGACCCGGCGCTCCCCGGCCGGCACGTCCAGCGCCTGGACGCCCTGGACCGCTCCAGCCGAAGGGACCCATGCGTCGCGCACCAGCCCCCGCACGCGCCGAGAACCCCTGTTGACCAGTGACAACCGGACCTGCGCCGTCGACCCGAGCCGGCACGAGACGTCCCCGTCCCGAGCGACCTCCAGCGACGACACCGGTCCGGCCAGCGCGATGTCGACCAGCACCGCGACGAGCAGCAGCACGGCGAGCAGGACCAGGACCGTCCCGCCAGGGGCCAGCGCCACCGGGACGACGGCCAGCAGTGCGAGCAGCGCGGCCCGCCCGGTCAGCGCCACGTCAGCGGGGAACGGGCACCGAGGCCAGCACGCCGTCCAGCACCCCCTCAGCGGTGGCGCCGTCCAGCTCGGCCTCGGCGCGCACTGACACGCGGTGCCGCATGGTGGGCCGGGCCAGGGCCTTCACGTCGTCGGGGGTCAGGTAGTCACGCCCCGACAGCCACGCCCAGGCCTTCGCGGTGGC
>JAYTHS010000149.1:0-1532 GCA_043732345.1 Frankiales bacterium
CAGCAGCTGGTCGACCAGCGAGGCGGGCACGGCGACCATGACGAGCAGCACGAGGCCGGCGGCCGCCGGGGCCTGCAGGCCGGCCACGAGGACGTCCACCGCCACCGCCGCCGCCCCCAGCAGCAGGACGAGCAGCAGCTGCAGCTCGGGGCTGGCGGACACCGGCACGCTCTCGTCCCGGATCTGGGTGCCGGCGACGGCCAGCAGGCGGTGCACCTGATCAACGGCCGAGGGTCCTGGCAGCACCCCGAGGACGCCCGAGCTGGTGAACAGGACCGTGACCAGCACCGCGACCACGGCGACCTGGGCCAGGACGACCACGGGCAGCGGACAGCGAACCGAACGCAGGCCCACCCCGGTGAGGGCGACGAGCACGACGACCGCCAGCGCGGACGGGACCCAGCCGGCGCTGGTGAACAGCGGCCCCAGCGCAGCGGTGCTCAGCAGCAGGGCGGCCGCCCCACAGGCGGCGGCGCCCCCCCGGCCGCCACGCGGCTCGGACCAGGTGCTCACGGCAACGACGCCAGGGCTCGCGCCCCGCACAGCTGCTGCCACACCTGCGGCAGCGGGGTGTCCTCCGCGGCGAGCACCACCACCCAGCCCGCCGTGCGGAGCAGCGCCACCCCGGGGCTGTCCGCACCGAGGACCACGGCGCGGCCGGGGCCGCCGACGGCCGATGCATCGATGAGGAGCTGCGCCGCGGCGGCGTCGACCGCGCCGAGCACGGCCAGCAGCTCGTCGTGCCCGGCGACCTCTGCCGCCCCGGCGAGCGAGCCGCGCGGGACCGCGATGAGCAGCGCCAGCTGGTCCAGCGCGTACTCGCCGCTGCCGAGGTCGCGGCCGTCGGAGGTGACGAGGCGAACGTTGCGGCCTTGCCCGGTCAGGTGGGCGGCGGCGCTGGCGGCCAGTGACACCGCGCGTTCCAGCGTGGCGTGCGGACCCAGTCCGTGGTGCGCAGCTTCCCGGACGTCGAGCAGCACCACCACCGTCGCCGCCCGCCTGCCCTGTTCCGGGGGGCGGACCATGAGCTCGTCGCGGCGAGCCGAGCTGCGCCAGTGCACCGCGCGCAGGTCGTCACCCTGACGGTAGGGACGGACGAGCGCGTCCGGCTCGTTCTGCTGCGACGCGCTCGATCCGGCCGGGGCCCCGCCCGTGTCCACCGGATCGGGCCGTCCGCTGAGCTCGACGAGCTGCGGCCGCACCAGCACTGTCGTGGTGCCGGGCAGCCGTCGGAGCACCTCCACCAGGCCCAGCGGGTCGGCCACCCGCACCACGACGGGACCCAGCACGTGCCTGCCCCGTGCCCTCGGGGCGAGTGAGTAGACGACCGACGCGGAGGTGCCCGGTACGAGCGCGCCCACCGCGTAGCGCGGCGCCTCGCCCAGCAGGCTCGGCACCGTGTCGGTGAGCAGCAGGCCCGCAACGGGGAGCCGCCCGCCCGCGTGCAGGGTGAGGTGCACCTCGGCGGGCGCACCCACCGAGAGCATGGACGGGACCACGGTCCGGGTGGTGGAGAGCCGTAGCCGGGCCAG
>JAYTHS010000150.1:0-1529 GCA_043732345.1 Frankiales bacterium
CAGCAGCTGGTCGACCAGCGAGGCGGGCACGGCGACCATGACGAGCAGCACGAGGCCGGCGGCCGCCGGGGCCTGCAGGCCGGCCACGAGGACGTCCACGGCCACCGCTGCCGCCCCCAGCAGCAGGACGAGCAGCAGCTGCAGCTCGGGGCTGGCGGACACCGGCACGCTCTCGTCCCGGATCTGGGTCCCGGCCACGTCCAGCAGGCGGCGCACCTGATCGACAGCCGAGGGTCCTGGCAGCACCCCGAGCACGCCCGAGCTGGTGAACAGGACCGTGACCAGCACCGCGACGACGGCGACCTGGGCCAGCACGACCACGGGCAGCGGACAGCGAACCGAGCGCAGGCCCACGCCGGTGAGGGCGACGAGCACGACGACCGCCAGCGCGGACGGGACCCAGGCGCTGCTGGTGAACAACGGGCCCAGCGCAGCGGTGCTCAGCAGCAGGGCGGCCGCCCCGCAGGCGGCGGCGCCCCCCCGCGCGCCGTGCGGCTCGGACCAGGTGCTCACCGCAACGACGCCAGGGCTCGCGCCCCGCACAGCTGCTGCCACACCTGCGGCAGCGGGGTGTCCTCCGCGGCGAGCACCACCACCCAGCCGGCCGTGCGGAGCAGCGCCACCCCGGGGCTGTCCGCACCGAGGACCACGGCGCGGCCAGGGCCGCCGATGGCCGTGGCGTCGAGGAGGAGCTGCGCCCCGGCGGCGTCGACCGCACCGAGCACGGCTAGCAGGTCGTCGTGCCGGGCGACCTCTGCCGCCACGGCGAGCGAGCCGCTCGGGACCGCGGTGAGCAGCGCCAGCTGGTCCAGCGCGTACTCCCCGCTGCCGAGGTCGCGGCCGTCGGAGGTGACGAGCCGGACGTTGCGGCCCGGCCGGGTCAGGTGGGCGGCGGCGCTGGCGGCCAGCGACACCGCGCGCTCCAGCGTGGCGTGCGGGCCCAGTCCGTGGTGCGCAGCTTTCCGGACGTCGAGCAGGACCACCGTCCCCGTCCGCCTGCCCTGTTCCGGGGGGCGGACCATGAGCTCGTCGCGGCGAGCCGAGCTGCGCCAGTGCACGGCGCGCAGGTCGTCACCCTGACGGTAGGGGCGCACGAGCGCGTCTGGCTCGTTCTGCTGCGACGCGCTCGATCCGGCCGGGCCACCGCCCGTCTCCACCGGATCGGGCCGTCCGCGGAGCTCGACGAGCTGCGGCCGCACCAGCACTGTCGTGGTGCCGGGCAGCCGCCGGAGCACCTCCACCAGGCCCAGCGGGTCGGCCACCCGCACCACGACCGGACCCAGCACGTGCTTGCCGCGCGCACTCGGGGCGAGTGAGTAGACGACCGACGCGGAGGTGCCCGGTACGAGGGCGCCCACCGCGTAGCGCGGCGCCTCGCCCAGCAGGTCCGGCACCGTGTCGGTGAGCAGCAGCCCCGCAACGGGGAGCCGTCCGCCCGCGTGCAGGGTGAGGTGCACCTCGGCGGGCGCACCCACCGAGAGCATGGACGGGACCACGGTCCGGGTGGTGGAGAGCCGTAGCCGGGCCAG
>JAYTHS010000151.1:0-1527 GCA_043732345.1 Frankiales bacterium
GCTCGGTCGCTGTCTTGAGGCGGGGGCGCGTCAGCTGGTGAGGAGCCGGTCGAGGTCGTCCTCGACCTCGGCGGTGGCGACGAGCAGCAGCTCGTCGCCGGCCTCGAGCGAGTCGTCGGGGGACGGCGTGATGACCCGACCGGCCCGCAGGATCGCCACCAGCGCGCTGTCGGTGGGCCACGTCACGCTGCCGACGGTCCGTCCGACGATCGGGGCGTCCGCGGCCAGGGTGAGCTCGACGAGGTTGGCCTGGCCCTGCCGGAAGGTCAGTAGCCGGACGAGGTCACCGACGCTCACGGCCTCCTCGACGACGGCGGCCAGCAGCCGCGGCGAGGACACCGAGACGTCCACGCCCCACGACTCGTTGAACAGCCACTCGTTCTTGGGGTGGTTGACGCGGGCGACGACCCGGTCGACGCCGAACTCGGTCTTGGCCAGCAGGCTCAGCACCAGGTTGACCTTGTCGTCCCCGGTGGCGGCCACGACGACGTCGCACTCGGCCAGCCGGGCCGAGATCAGGCTCTCCAGCTCGCAGGCGTCGCCGAGCAGCCACTCGGCGGTGGGGACCGACCCAACCTTCATGGCCCGCTGCTCCCGCTCGATGAGCAGCACGCTGTGCCCGTTGCCGAGCAGCTCGGCGGCGATCGAGCGCCCGACGTTGCCTGCTCCCGCGATGGCGACGCGCATCAGTGCTGCCCTGCCTCGGAGGGTCCGGCGGCGAACGCGGCGATGACGGCGTCCCGGTCGTCCCAGCGCATGGTGACGTGGACGAGGTCGCTGTCCTGTACGACGGTCTCCTTCTCCGGCAGCACCCCGTCACCAAAGCGGGTCAGCATCGCGACGCGCGCGCCGCTCTCGGCCTCGAGCTGGCTGACCCGGTGACCGATCCACGAGGGGGCCACCGCGACCTCGGCGAGCACGACGTGACCGCTTGGGTCCCGCCACTCCGAGAGCATGCCCGTGGGGATCAGCCGACGGATGACCTGGTCGGCGGTCCAGCGCACGGTGGCGACCGTCGGGATGCCCAGCTTCTGGTAGACCTCGGCCCGCCGCGGGTCGTAGATGCGGGCGACGACGTTCTCGATCCCGAAGGTCTCCCTCGCCACCCGGGCGGCGATGATGTTGGAGTTGTCACCGGAGCTGACGGCCGCGAAGGCCCCGGCCCGGTCGATCCCGGCCTCGACGAGGGTGTCGCGGTCGAAACCCACCCCAGTCACCCGCTCGCCCGCGAAATCTGTGTGCAGTCGCCGGAAGGCGCCGGCGTCCCGGTCGATGATGGCGACGGTGTGATCGCCCATCTCCAGCCCCTTGGCCAGGGCCGATCCGACCCGGCCGCAGCCCATGATGACGATGTGCACGACGCTCCCTCACCGGCCGGGTCCTGCTCCACGGCCCTGCGAAACGCTACACGCGATGGCGGGGCGACTGGGCGGACCTAGGCTGGCCGGCGTGCCTGCTGCCAGCGACCTCCTCAAGCGCGTCTTCATCGGTCGAGCCCTCGCCAGCAGCCGGCTCGGCGAGACGCTG
>JAYTHS010000152.1:0-1526 GCA_043732345.1 Frankiales bacterium
CGCGAGCTCTCCGGCCAGGACGGGCTGCTGTTCCGCCGCAGCTCCCTCACCGGCACGGTCGAGGTGCTGGTGCGCACTGGCAGCGGCATCGCGCTCAACCAGGCCCTGCACGCGAACGATTGAGTGCGCGTCCGGCGTCCGGCGACGCGAGCGCCGGCGTGTTGCGGACGCGTCCGGCGTGTCGCCCGCAACACGCCGGCGCTCGGCGCAGCGGGAGGCGCGCAGCCGGCGCTCGGCGCAGCGGGAGGCGGCGCAGCCGGCGCTCGGCGCAGCGGGAGGCGGCGCAGCAGGTGAAGTGCCCACCTCAGCCCTGGGCCCAGCCGTAGACGTGCTCGACGGTGAAGCTCACCACCAGCCGGCGGTCGGCGACCATGGCGGCGCGGTACTCGTCCCAGTCAGGGTGCTCGCCGTGCACCGCCCGGTACAGCGCGACCAGCGCCTCCACCGCGTCGTCCTGCGGGCCGGCAGCCACGGCCGTCAGCTGAGCGCCGCCCTCGGCCACGGCGTAGGCGGAACCGTCCGGGGTGGAGACGTGCAGGCTCACCCGGGGGTCGCGGCGCAGGTTACGGGTCTTGGCGCGGGCGTCGGTCACCGACACCGAGATGGTCGACGTGCCGGCGGCCCAGCCGTAGGTCACGTTGGACAGCTGGGCCCGCCCGTCGCGCTTGAGGGTGACGAGCACCCCCAGGGAGTGGGCACCGATCAGCTGCAGCAGGGCGGGGTCGAGGGCCACGGCTCGCACGGTAGGGCACCCGGCCCGGCCACGGGGAAGCGGCACGGGAAGGATTGGGTCCGTGGTGGACGTGGGGCAGGCCGACACCCTCGACCCACGACGCTGGCGGGCCCTCGCCGTCTGTATCACCGCCCTGTTCATGACCTTGCTCGATCTCAGCATCGTCAACGTGGCCCTGCCGTCGATCCGGGCCGGCCTCGACGCGGGCGTCTCCGAGGTGCAGTGGGTGGTCAGCGGCTACGCCCTGGCCTTCGGCATGGTCCCCATCATCGCCGGGCGCCTGGGTGACGACCGCGGCCGCCGCTTCATGTTGCTGGCCGGAATCGCGGGCTTCATCCTCACCAGCCTCGTCGTCGGCCTCGCCCCGAACCCGGGGGTGCTCATCGCCGGGCGGGTGCTGCAGGGCGTCTCGGGGGGGCTGATCAACCCGCAGGTGTCCGGGCTCATCCAGCAGCTGTTCCCCCGCAACGAGCGCGGCCGCGCGTTCGGGTTGCTGGGTGGAGCCGTGGGCATCGCGACGGCGACGGGCCCCGTGCTGGGCGGGGCGATCATCGGGCTCGGTGGAGCGGAGCTCGGCTGGCGGCTGACCTTCATCATCAACGTGCCGGTGGGGATCGCCTCCTTCGTGCTGTGCCGGCGGTGGCTGCCCGCCGACCCGGTGCGCGGGACTTCCGCCCGACGCCCGCTCGACCTCCCCGGGGCCGGGCTGCTCGCGCTCGGGGTGTTCGCGGTCCTGTTCCCGGCGGTGCAGTACGACTCCAGCCGGGACCTGCGCCTGGCGTACCTGCTGCTG
>JAYTHS010000153.1:0-1525 GCA_043732345.1 Frankiales bacterium
GCCCACGACTGGTCGCGCTTCGTCTCCATGCAGGACCACCTGAACCTGTTGCAGCGCGAGGAGGAGCGGGAGATGCTGCCGCTCTGCGTGGACGAGGGCATCGGCGTGATCCCGTGGAGCCCGCTGGCCCGCGGCCGCCTGACCCGGCCGTGGGGCACCGACACCGAGCGGTCGGGCAACGACGCGTTCGGCCAGTCGCTCTACGGCCAGTCCGACCGCACGGTGGTGGAGCGGGTGGCGCAGGTGGCCGACGGCCGTGGCGTACCGATGGCGCAGATTGCCCTGGCGTGGGTGGCGCAGGTCCCGGGGGTGGTCGCCCCGATCGTGGGCGCCACCAAGCCGCACCATCTGGAGGACGCGGTGGCCTCGATCGAGATCACGCTGAGTGTCGAGGAGGTCGCGTTGCTCGAGGAGCCCTACGTGCCGCACGCCCCGGCCGGCTTCAGCTGAGGACCCTGCTCGGCGCCGGGCGGGGTTGGTCTGTCCGTGGTTCCCGCCCCGGTACGACCTGGCGCGCCCTCCACCGGGTCGGAGCTCAGAGGAAGTCCCACCCGGGGCGGCCGGCCGTGCACGCCTCGAAGGCCACCGGGTCGATGGTCTGGTAGGCGCCGATCACGGTCTCGTCCCCGTAGGTCACCCGGCACAGGTGCTCGTCCAGCCCGCGCAGGCCGATCCGCTGGGTCATGTCCGGGCCGTCGTAGCCGCCCTGGTGGATGCCGCCATCCGGGGTGCCGCCGTACATCCCGCAGCGCAGGTATGTGGTCTGCTGGCCGGTCCGCTCGTAGTGCAGCTGCCGGGTCTCGCCGGTGACGTGCCCGTGGTGACCGGGGCCGGTGGGGGGTGGGGAGGCATACCGTGCAGCTGGCCCGCCACCTCGGGGCCACCGTCCTGGCTGTGACGGGCAGCGCCGACAAGGTCGAGGTGCTGCGCGAGGCCGGGGCCGCCGAGGTCGCGGTCCGCCCCGAAGCCCGCGCGCTCCGCCGGATTGCCGCGCCTTGATCGGCCGGGCGGTACTCCGCCCCTGACGGGCACCGGCAGTGCCCGGGCCTTCGGCGGCCACCGATCCGCGCATCGACACCAGTTCAGCGTGACCTCAGGCGCGGTAGCGAGACTCAGGTCCGCCGGGTGGTCGGGGTGAACCCCGCTGACCGGGATGAAGCGTCAGGCACCCTCGTGCCCAGCCCAGCCCAGCCCAGCACCTCACCCCAGACACCGACCTCCGCGTCGCGGCGACCACCACAACCTCGCAGTACTGGCCATCGCCAGCCACGGGGCTACCTCGGCCGGTCCCCACGACATCGACACCGGGTGCGCAGCTCGAGCTTCGTCACCGGTGCCTCGTGTGAGCTCGGAGCCGTCTCACCACGACGGCAGCACCAGGACCTCGAGCCGCGGGCCCCGGATCCGGTCGTGGCGGGTTGGGCCGGACCAGGGGTACGGCGCGTCGTCAACGGGTGCGGAGCGATGCAGCGGCCGGGACGCCGACCGGAAAGTCGGGCAGCGCACCGGCAGGGGTGTGGAAGAT